>VBKY01000612.1 GCA_005879255.1 Deltaproteobacteria bacterium | reverse complement strand
GCCAGTCCAGGGCACATTTGTTTGGAGCGGCGGGCGCTTTTTCACCAATGATGTGCCGGGGTTTGGGAAAATTCCCGAGCCGACATCGTGGTGGCTCTTGGGGTTGGGGCTGATGGGCGTGGCGCGAGTTGGGCGCAGGATCGCGTGAGCCTCACTTCCGGTTGCAGATCCCAAAAACCCCTACGATCGAAATGCCGTTGGAGTCACGAGATATCTGCCAACCCCCTTGTTTCGTATTTGCGGCTCGATAAAATCAAAGCGTGATCTTCCGCGTTGAGATAAAGGTTTTCCAAACCCAAACCCGTTGAATTATGGCCGCGAAACTTTGCGCCTTTATCATAGACGGCAGGGAGTGCCGTCGCGAAATGACAGAAGAATCTGGGGATGACTTGATCGCCCTTCGTACCTTTCGATGTCCACTAGGGCATAGATTGTTTGAGACCGCTACTGGAACTGAGACTAGATTCCGAAAAAACCTTAATGGTGATACTTGGCATTTCTTAAAGGACTGCTCGCAATGGCCCGTCGTGAATTTCTCCTCACTTAGCTACATGTCCGGTGAAGCTACGATTTGGAAAGAATGGCTAGCCAAGGGCTCCGTGACGCCTTAAAGCAACACACTCCAGCTGCTCCCCTAAAATAAGGGAACGAAGGCGGGCCGGAACTATGACGGACGATGAGACAAAAAAATCGTGGGCTGATCATTATCCCAGATGGCGCACGGACCGGGATGCAGAGCAGGTGTGCCGCGCTCTTTGTGCTCTGATCGAGATGCGCGCCCGCGCCCTGTCGATCGTGGGTAAAGACGCGGCCCGATTACGCCGCGCCCTTATCGCCGCCGGTATTCCCGAGGCGCAATATCGCGAGCTCAAAAAAGAGCCTCAGCGGTCGTAAGAATTCTGCATCCATGAACTTGCTAGAGGGTAGATGACAGATCGAGGTCGCCGATGTCTTTGATCGATACACCGATGTGGGCTTTTAAGAGAGTGCAAATTTGCGAGCAGAATGTTTCGTCATCAAAGCTCATGAAACCCATGTATCGCGAGCTTTCAAACATGATGAATATAAAAATCTTGTTGTCGAGCAGTTGGTGCACAAATACTTCTTCAAGAGTTCCAATTTCACCCGAGGGTTTGTCGTCGTAATCATGGCGCGTCGTCGTCCATAGTGGTGGCCAGGTTTTAAAACCGCTCTTTCGTACCATCATGGGATGGTCGCGGAGCTGCATAGGCCTACTAGTAGACTCTGCTTGTAGTAACCCTGTCAATGGCCAAAATCGTGGGTAAGGCCAGTTTGCCTATAGCACTGAACAGGCTTCGCAATACACTGCGGGGTTGCTTTTTGGGGGCTGTTACCCAGGGGGACAATTCAGCCAAGGTTTGAACGTGGTCGCACCGCTCGCTTAATCGCGTTCAGTGAGGCGTTGAGCATCTGCCAGCGGGCCTCTGGCTTTGTCCCCTTCATCCCGGGATCCTCAAGCGCTTTTCGGAACTGCTCAAAGGGCCATTTCTCATCAGTGGAGTTCCAGGAAAGAAAGCGCCGCGAAGATTCCCGCTCCATAGCGCACGTCTTCGGTCCGGCAACGGCGGACCGCATCCTCGAGACCGGCAAGGGCTCTTTCAATCCTGCGGCGTTCTAGCTCTTTACTGGTTAGTTTGTCCGGGTTCATGCTGCCTTAGCGCGATCTTGCGGTATTCATGATATGGATCGATGAAGAAACAAGTTAGAATATCGTCCAGCATTTCAGTGAGCAAGCGCAAACCCCGAAAGATGCCACCGGTTACCGCTCGGCTCGTGCTTGTCGAGTGGACAGACAGCCGGCAGCCCGAGAGCCAATGGCGACGTTTGTCCGAAATGGAGCAGGGTAAGGGTAGCTTTTGCAAGTGCGTCTCCGTAGGCTTTCTCTTGCGCGACAACAAGGACGTGAAGATCCTCGCGCCCAACATGGCCGACATCGATGACCCCGACAACCTTCAAACATCGGGCACGATCGTCATCCCGAGCAGGAGCGTGACCGCGATTAGGCGACTAGAGGAAAGGTGAACGCTACTTTGGGCTTTTCTTTCGATCAGGCCGTTGCGTTAGAGCCGATGCCGCGATGGACCTGGTGATCCTGGAACTCTTCGTATCCCGCAAAACCTTCGATGCCAGTTTCCCAACCCGCTTAGAGGTCTGTTCGCTTTTTCGTTTTTTCATGGTTATCTCCTCTCGTTGATTTCCCTGAAGTCATCCAGCTGAATCGCCCATGGGTTCACGCAACCTTTTGGCTCGTGAAGTTTCCAGAAGAAAAGCAACCAATATCCCAGCACGCCGCTCTGAACAAACGTTCCCTTGAGGCTCGCAATGGCGCCGGTGCGCCGGTCGAATTTCGCCGTGCCCTGAATTGTCGCAAACGAGTTGTCCTGGAACAAGACTCCGCCGACAAAGGCGGCGCTGGTGGGTCCTGTCAGATACGTGTGGCCGAACATGGGGAAAGTTGTGCCGGCCGCGAAATTCGGCGTGAATGAAACGGTCAACTCCGTGTCGCTCACGACCTTTACCCAAAGATCGACATTATTGCTCCCGTTAAACCCCCTGAGCATTAAAGTCGTCACAGTACTCAGTGCCACTCGTTTCGATTTTGAAGATCTCGCCGAAACCAAAGGCGCGGAGCGGCAAGAGAACGACAAGAAAAAGCGCCAATCCAAGCTGTTTCATAGAACACCTCCTGGGACGCGGGTTTTATGCTCTCACGGCATTGTTTGTCAACCGCTGTGAATTTGTGTGCAGTGACAATTGACGCTTGTCACGTGTCGTGATATCGTAACTTGTGATCCGGGGCTTCAGGCAAAAGGGACTCAAGCGACTATTCGAGAATGGCGAGCGCAAAGGCCTCCGCGCGGATCAAATTGAAAAGATAGAAAACATTTTGGCTGTTCTAAATCACGCTCGAAAGCCTTCCGACATCGATCTGCCCGGCTTTCGGCTCCATCCTCTAAAGGGCAATCTTAGGGGGTTCTGGAGTGTTACGGTCCAGGCGAACTGGCGCGTCATCTTCCGTTTTGAACAGGGC
>VBKY01000601.1 GCA_005879255.1 Deltaproteobacteria bacterium | reverse complement strand
GGATTCAGCGATGATCAAGCGACCAGAATGGCCTCTTCTAAGAGTGAGATGTTTACTCTGTGGCCACCTAAATTGTCCAGACTGTCGAGAGGTATCGTTTTCTATCTTGGCATGTTGTAAATGCCGAGCCAGAGCCATTGAGCGCCTGAAAGACCTCCAGGAGCGTCAAGATAAAAATGATAAACACACCGGATGAGGCATCATCCTTCTTCATCGTATTGAATGACACAGTGGCACACACAACATTAGTGTGAGGGAGAATTCAGTTCAATCCTGGCACCATCGGTTGCTTTTATTTCGGTCAGTCGCGGTAGGGACCGCCCTTGCGAGCGGCCCCCCGCACGGATCCGTACGTGAGGGATTACCTCATACGGCTCTTACCTCGGGTTCATGTGACGACCAGCCGCTCGTTGGGATATGGATGCAGTATCCGTGCGGGAGGGAGCCAGTAGCGAATCAGCCGCGCCATGTATTGCCAACGTCTACGACGAAATTTCTGACTGCGTCGTCGCAACACGCCAAACCAGATGCGGCCCACCTCGTTTCGGAACCTGCCCAGACTAAGGCTGTTACCAGGTACCGCATGATAGTTGAGCCACCCCCAAACCACTGATCTCAGCCACGCGCCCATCTCGGCCACCGTACCGTGCATGTGCCTTTTGAGCTGCGCTTTGATCTCCAATAGCTTCGCGCGCATGCGCTTGACCATTGACTGTCGCTTGATAGTAAACGCTCCCTTCCGAGTCTTTCCGCAGTAATGCGTGAAACCCAGAAACGAGAACGTCTCCGGTTTGCCCAGTCCCGCCTTCGATCTCCTCTCAGCCGCAAAGCGACCAAATTCGATCAGGCGAGTCTTCTCTGGGTGCAGTTCCAAGCCGAACTTCCCAAGTCGCTCTTTAAGCTCCTGCAGGCATCGCTCAGCCTCCAACCGATGTTGGAAGCCGATGACGAAATCGTCCGCGTAGCGCACCACGATAACGTCACCCCGCGCATGGTGCTTGCGCCAGTGCGTCACCCACAGATCCAACACGTAGTGCAGGTACACATTCGCTAGAAACGGCGAAATGACCGACCCTTGCGGCGTACCCACTACCGTTTTAGACCACTTGCCCTCCTCGGATACTCCCGCCCTGAGCCATTTCCGTATCAGGCGCAGTACCCGACGATCCCCGACACGATGCTCGATAAACTTTATCAGCCACTCGTGGTCGATGGCGTCAAAGAACCCACGAATGTCACAATCGAGCACCCAGTTTATCCGCCGCCCCATCAGTCCCACCCACAGCGCGTCCAAAGCGTTTTGCGCACTACGCCCCGGCCGAAACCCGTAGCTGAAACCGAGAAACTCCACCTCAAAGATCTCTTCGAGCACCCGCCGCACAGCCTGCTGGACGATCTTGTCTTCTAGCGCAGCAATCCCCAGTGGTCGTTGTCCACCAGCTTTGGGAATCCATGCCCGCTTGGAAGGCTTAGCCCGGTAGGTCCCGCGTTGCACCCGCTCGTGAAGATCTTCTATACGCGCCACCACATGCTTGCCATACTCCACCCATGTCTCACCATCCATACCCGGCACGGCTAAGCGATTTAATTCCCAATAACTCGCCCTAAGCAACGCCGGCGTGATGTGATGAAGCAGCGCAGTAAACCGCGTCCGCCTATCTCTTCTTGCAGCTTGTCGTATGCGCCACAACCCCTGTGACTCGCATCCCCGGCCCTGGGTCCGGCGCGAGTGCGCTTGTGGTGCATTCCCCTTGGTCGCCCTCCTTTCCTCTGCGGACTCCGCTCCCAACGCATACGCGTCGGCTTTGTTCGCCCGCTTCGCTGGTACTATGAGGCCGTCCGACTCCCCGCAGACGTGCACGTCGAAATTACGGCCTTTAGCCTTCTTCGACCGTCCCTCACTGCCATCCAGTGTGGGCGTCTGCAAGGTCTCCCGGTTCTCGCGCATGGAGTTTCCCCACATGCCTAGGGTCTCTGACTCCGCGGTGCCAAAGAACAGCTCGCGCCTTTCGCTGCCCTTCATGTTGCCTTCCCCGTATCAAGACACGGTCGGCACACCGAAGTGGTGATTTCGGAGCTCAATACCTCGCCTGTGTGTACCCCTGTCAACGCTTCACCCGCGTCCTTGCGGACCCAGGCGCATGACTCGGAGCCAAAATGGTGCGCTACTCCTTTCTTGTGCGGCTCTTTCATCCGCTACTCCATGCCGGTTTATCCCGGCGCATCCTTGATCACCTTATCCGCCCGGTAGAGCACTGACGGCGGAACTGTTACACCGATCCGCTTGGCTGCTTTAAGGTTAATCATCAGCTCGAACTTTATGGGTGCTTCCACCGGCAGGTCAGCCGGCTTCGTGCCCTTTAGGATCTTGTCGACGTACGTCGCGGCCCGCCTGTGCATATCCGCGTAGTTAGGCCCATAGGACATCAAACCGCCCGCCTCGACCAGCTCCACGTATGCATACACCCCTGGCAAGCGGTGTTTGGCGGCGAAATCCATGATGAGCACGCGGTTGTGCAGAAAGACACGATCCGCTAACACGAGCAGTGCCCCTGGTCGCTCTTTGACGATTTGCGCAAAAGCATTGTCTAACTGCTCGTGCGTCTCTACGCCTAGGTACAGCACTTTCATTCGCAACGCCGCGGCTGCGGCCTCCACCTGCTTGTTTTCGATTGCATGATACGCATTCTTGGGATTCCAGAGCACGGCGATGTGCGACAGTTTGGGAATCACTTCCCTGAGCAGCTCTATCCGTTTACCCTCCAGTTCCGGTGAGATCGAGGTCAACCCGGTGATGTTCCCGCCGGGCCGGTTGAGGGACGCGACGATGCCTGTGCCGACGGGATCGCCGACGGCCACCACGACGAGAGGGATCGACGTCCTCGCCTTCTGGTACGCCTGGGTAGCGGGTGTACCGGCGATCACGACCACATCGACCTTGAGCGCGATCAGCTCGGCAATGAGATCGGGAAAGCGCTCGTACTTTCCTTCGGCCCAACGATACTCGATCGATATATTTTTCCCCTCGATATAACCGAGATCGCGCAGTCCTTCG
>VBKY01000036.1 GCA_005879255.1 Deltaproteobacteria bacterium | reverse complement strand
GCTTGTCCGCTTTGGGATAAACCGCCATGGCAATTATAGACTCGATGCTGAAAAGCTTCGCTGTCTCTGCCGGCAGCGGATGTTCCGATGCCGGACCGAATCGCACAGGACTGCTGGAAGCTCTGACTGTTTGGAACACTTTCGCGATGTCCGGGGTCACGGGCAAATCAAGTCCCAGCGTGAAGGCGCCGGGGAATTCAGGACGAACATGCTCCATCGGCACTTTCCACGATGTAGCCTCTGGATCACAGGGATAGACCAGCCACGCTCGGTCGCAATTAAAGATCGCAAGCACAGCGTCGAGCACATCGCTCATCATCTGCTCAAGGTCGTTGGTTCCCTGGATGGCTCGGTTAACCTGATCCATGCTCTCCAAGAACCAGAGATGGGCCTGGCGCTCCTCCTCGGCCCGCTTCCGCTCGATCGCGATGCTCGCAAGATCGGTGATCTGTTCGATGATATTTTGCTGCTGTGGCGTAGGACTTCTCGGTTCGCGGGAGTATATCGCGAAGGTTCCCAGTAGCCGGCCATCCGAGGCAAGTACCGGCGTCGACCAACACGCTCGGAGCCCGTGTGGTAAGGCCAGATCTCGATAATCAGCCCACAGTGGATCCTGGGCGATATCGGAGACAATTACTGGTTCTTTGCGGTAAGCGGCCGTTCCGCACGATCCCGCAGCAGGACCGATAAAGCCACCGTCGATCGCGTCGATATAGCTCTTTGGAAGGCTCGGCGCTGCGCCGTGCCAAAGGCGATTGCCATCCGGATCCAACAACAGAATCGAACACAGAGAACCTTTGGACAGCTCTTCGACAAGCCGGCACAAGGCGTCGAGGATCATAGAGAGGGAATTGCCTTTGGCGATCATTTCTAGAAGCCGTTTCTCTTCTGACAGCAATGCTTCTGCCCGCTTGCGCTCGCCTCTCTCCTTCGCTTCACGCAATGCTCGGTGGACCGAGGGCACAATCCTCGATAGTCGCTGTTTTAAAATATAATCCGTTGCCCCAATCTTGAGCGCTTCAATCGCCACTTCTTCGCCCAGCGTTCCAGAAACAAAGATGAAAGGCACATCTGGACATTTTTCCAGGGCGATTTTCAATGCAGAAAGGCCGTCGAAGGACGGAAGGGTGTAATCTGTAAGGATTAGGTCAAAACCACCGTGCTCGATTGAAGCGAAGAAATCAGCCTGAGTGTCAACGCGTGTTACATCACAGATAATGCCTTCGGTCTCAAGAATTGCCTGAATAAGTTCTGCATCCGCGGGGTTATCTTCAAGATGCAGAATGCGCAAAGGAGGCTTCATAATCGCTTTTTAGCTCAGTTTTGAAATCATTCTCGTCATTTCTTTCTTATGCTTCCTGGTGGCGGCTCATTGATGACTGCCCAGAAAATCCCAAGTTCTTTGATAGCATTGACAAACTCGTGGAAATCAACCGGCTTTACCACGTAGGCGTTCACGCCAAGTTTATAGCTCGCTACCATGTCTCTTTCCTCACGAGAAGACGTGAGCACTACCACAGGAATCATTTTCAGTTTCTCATCAGATTTAATCTGCTGCAGCACCTCCAATCCATCGACCTTAGGCAATTTTAGATCAAGCAGCAGGACAGCAGGGTTATCACTAGTGCGCATCTTGAAATTCCCCCGGCAATAAAGATAATCCAGGGCCTCTTCGCCATCACGAGTGACAACAACCTCGTTGGCAAGGTTATATTCCTCCAGAGCTGTCAGAGTAAGTTCCACATCTTTGGGGTCGTCCTCGACGATCAAAATACGCCCTAATTCATTCATCATTTACTCCTCCTATGATTTAGGAACCGCGAAATAAAAGGTTGCGCCTCGATCGACTAAACCTTCAGCCCACACTCTGCCTCCGTGACGATGTATAATACGCTGAACGGTAGCCAGTCCTATACCCGTGCCTTCAAACTCTTCAGCCCGGTGAAGACGTTGGAATACGCCAAATAGTTTATTTACATACTTCATATCAAAACCGACTCCATTGTCTCTAATGAAAAAGACTATCTCGTCTTCTTTTCCATCGGCGCATCCTATCTCAATCTCGGGTTGTGGGCGTGCGCGTGTGAATTTAACAGCGTTGGAAACAAGATTAACCAACGCAAGTCGCAGCATCGAACGGTCTCCATACAAATTGGGCAATGCCCCAATTCTCCAACCCATATTGCGTCCATCTGTCTCCGGCCGTACTTCATTTAACGCTTCTTTCACAAGCTGTTCCAGGCTGACCACTGTCTTTTGGGTCTCAGCACGGCCTATTCTTGAAAAGGCCAGAAGGTCATCAATCAAATCGCCCATCCGTTTCGCCGATTCCAGTATCATCGTCATATATCGGCGGCTCTTTTCATCCAGAACTGAAGATGCATTCTTTTGAAGTAGCTCGGCATACCCGGCCATATGGCGAAGGGGCGCACGCAGGTCATGCGATATGGAATAAGCAAATGCTTCTAATTCCTTATTAATGGCTTCAAGATCGGCGGTCCGTTTTTCAAGGTCTTCGTTGAGCTTGCGAATTGCTTCCTCGGTTCGCTTGCGCTCGGTGATGTCATTGTTAGTTTCCAGGATCGCTACTGGCCGCTGCCGCTCGTCTCGCCGCAAAGACCATCGGCTTGCCACCACCACGTGGCGTCCATCGGCTTTCGTCTTCTCGAGCTCGCCTTCCCAGCGGCCGGAGCGCAGCAACTCCGCGCGAATCTCATCAATCGGCACCCGAAAGACCGTGCGCAACAGTTCGTGAGTGCGCTTGCCGATCGCTTCCTCTGGCGTCCACCCGTACAACTCCTGAGCGCCCCGATTCCAGTAGGTGATGACGTCGCTCATATCACGGACAAAAATCGTGTCATGTGTGAGGTTGAGCAGGCTGGCCTGCTGGGTTCGTTCCGCCACTTCGATCTCAAGTTTATCGCGGGCTTCCCGAAGCTCTTGCTCGATCCGTCGTCGCCTGGAGCTGAACCAGGCGATCATGAATGCGAATAAAACAAACCCGACGAACAACGGGCGATCAGAAGGCTCGATGTAGAGAGTGTAGAGGGGCTCGGTAAAGAAGTAGTTGTAGCTCAGGCAAGAGAGTACAACTGCCATGGCGCCAGGCACGCCCCCCGCATACCAGACGGTTACGGCGACGGACGTCAGAAAAATCGGGAACTCCAGTTTATCAATTGCCTGGAACTGGGCGAGGAGCGCAAGCCCGAGTGCGATTGCAACGGAGACGACGGCCAAACCGTATCTCAGCACCACGGAGGTCATGCGTCGCGATGGAATTTCAGGCTTCCACATACCCTTGCCTCCGTTTGACACCCGCATAACCGCCGACAGCTTGCGCGTTTTACTAAGAAACTCGCCGTAACTAAATCACTTGTGGCTTTTTTCGGCAAGGTTGATGAATACAGGGCTTGTTCATCCTGGTCTTGTTTCGTAATTGGCGGCGAGGACGTTGAGCTTAGCGAGCTTAGAGCTTTAGGAGCTAAGTAGTGAGCTTAGGAGCTTAGAGCTTAGCTTAGTGAGCTTAGAGAGCTTAGTGTCAGGCTTGACAGATAGGAAAGATAAAGCGTAAGAAGACGTGATCATGCCGCGTCCGCCACGCATTCACGTTGCTGGAGCCCTGTATCACACCATTGCCAGAGGCAACGACGGTCAGAAGACTTTTCTCGATGAGAAAGACTATCAGGTTTTTGTTGACGGGCTGGGTGAACTGAAAAGAACGACACCGTTCTCGATCTACGCCTACTGCCTGATGCCGAATCATTTTCACCTGCTTATCGAGACCCAGCGCGTCCCGCTCTCGGTAATTATGCAGAGGCTGTTAACCCGGTATGTGAAGAGGTTTAATTTCCGTCACCGCCGTATCGGGCATCTTTTTCAAGGGCGCTACAAGGCGATTCTCTGTCAGAGAGACGCCTATCTTCAGGAACTGTTGCGTTACATTCACTTGAATCCGGTGCGCGCTAAGTTAGCGAAAGATGCATCGACCTGGAAGTGGTCGAGTCACGGTGAGTATGTAGGTCGGGTGAAGAGCGATTTGACAGACAAGGTATTTCCCCTATCTCTGTTTCATAAAGAAGTGACAGCCAGCCGCAAACTCTACCAACGATTCGTCCGCGACGGAATTGAGATAGGACACAACGAGGAGTTTTACCCGTCGCTATCCACGCCGTGTTTAGGCGAACAATCCTTCGTCGAGGATTACCGAGCGCGGGTGGCGAAAAAGACATCGGCGCAAGGGGAAAACGTCGAGTTGATTCCGTTGGAGCGACTCGCCAGAGGGTTGAAAGCAAAACTGGCATTAGAGATGTTGCGTTCCCTGACGCAGGTGCGAAAAGTCACTGCGGTTCGCCGAGAGTTTGTTGTGAAGGCCGTTAAAATGGGACACCGACCTTCCGCTGTCGCGGCATTTTTGCACTGCACGCCATCGGCGATCTCGAAAATCCTCGCGCGCAGTCTCTGAGGCTGACTGTAGCTGGCCTTATGTGCACTCATCTTTCCTATCTGTCAAGCCTGACACGATTCCCCCCCGATTCCGATTCCCCGGACCGCGATTCCCCGACGATTCCCCGATTCCCGATTCCCCGTCCTCGCGATTCCCCGATTCCCAATCATTTTTCAGTAGCTCTGCGTTTTTCCATTGTTTCTTTCTTCTCGCGCAGCAGTTTTATCAATCCTTGAAACGATGATTTCGCGATAACCCGGTCAAATTGTGCACGCAAATTTTCAACGCTGCTGACGCCCCATCCACTGGAGTCGTATAGCTTCCATTTCCCATCGACGAGATGGAGTTTATAGACCACGGGAGCATTCCTTGCCGCTGGAAAGTAGAAGTAGCCTTCGACTTCAGCAAATTCCCGCTCAATCTTCTCGCGTTCGAGAACCAGGGTTGCAGAAGCAAACCTGGCAGGGATGTAGTTAAGCAATTCTAAATAAGCACGGAACACTTCAATGAATTCCTTCTGTTCAGCGGTCGTTAGAGGAGTCCAGTGTTTTGCGAGCACGCGTTTTGCCATCTCATCGATGTCTATCAGGGGCATCCGTATATCGCGTAATCGGTCATTAATCTCTATTTCCTTGTCTTTAGATTGAAGCATCGGATCTTGTAGGACTTGAAGAAAACGTTCGTGCGTTGATTTTACCAGATCGAGCGGTTCGCCGGCGTCGGCCGCAGACATCGCGAACAACCAGTAAACAATTATGATCACTGCGCAACCAAAGTATGCCATAGCAACTGCCTGACTTAGCAAACCCTCTTTACTGCTCAAGACCTGAAACGTCCGCCAATTGGCTCGAATAGGATTTCTACGCAGAGCTTTAAGGATCAAATCTGAAGTTGACTAGTTGACGCCGTTTTGGAATCCGCAGTCGATCCTGTCGACCGTTGAGATGGATATAGTTAACTCTGAAGACGACCAGTTCAGCGCCAAAAATAGCAGCAGTCGCAGTCGTCGGCTGAATGCCACAAGCAGAGTCCTCGCGATATGCCGGTGACGCACGGCAACTAGCATAACTATTAGAGGTAAGACAGAAGAACAGCAAGCGCATAATATATAGACCCTTACTTAATCTCGCTACAGAACGGTTTGCTTCACTCTGCGGTTGACAGTCGAGAGCGAGTTTTGATCTAAATGAACTACTAGATTCTAACCGAGGAGGACGCGCACATGGCTCAGATCCGGCATTTAGCGATCAGCTCGGATGACACCGAGAAACTGGCGAGCTTTTACAAAGAAGTTTTTGGTTTCTGGCAATCTCGTCCAACGCCAGAAGGACGAAAGACCATTTACCTGACGGATGGCACGGTGGAGCTGGCTATCCTGGAGAACTCGAACCAGCAGAATAGCAATGGCCTGCACCATTTCGGTCTGCAGACAGACAACATCGATGCCACTATCAACCGCATAGAAAAGGCCCAACCCGGCAAGGCGATCGGAAAGCCGGGATCGAGCTCGTCGAAAGATCTATGGCTCTCAGATCCGTCGGGAAACCATATCTATCTCTCCGTTCATGGAACGCTCGAGTATCAGCCAGTGGAAAAATATGCCAATCGCAAATGACTGGCAGGCACATTGACAACAAAGCACTAGCTCGTCGCAAAAGGAAAGGAAATAACTATGAATCAGCTACGGCATTTGGCTATACGAACCGAGGAACCCGAGAAACTCGCAGCTTTTTATATTGAGGCTTTTGGCTTTCGTGAGGTCAGAGAAGGTGTTGTGCCCGCGCAAGTTCAGGAAAGTAAAAGTTTTCATTTGACCGACGGCTATTTTGAGTTGGCCATTTTGGCTAACTCGCCGAACCAGAGTCCGAACGGTTTATACCACTTCGGCATCAAGGTGGACGACATGGATGAGACGGTGCGCAGGCTGGAAAGCTGGCAGAAGCGCGTCATGCGACGACCGGCAGATACGTCGTTTGCTGAATTGCGGGTGTCGGATATCGATGGAAACTTGATGGATCTTTCTGTTCACGGTTTCCTCGAGTACCAGCCCGTGAAATCGGGCAATGAAGGAAAGTGAGGATGCGGGTGTTCTCTGCGGTGTTTTCTATGAAAGTTTTGCTGCGCAAGATTGCGCTCTCCATTCTTCTGCTTCTGAGTTTTGCTATGGCGCGGGGCACGCGGGCCGCTGCGGCCGCGGAGCAGCCTGGGTGGCAATCGGCGTGGGAGAAAACTATTGCCGGCGCTAAGAAAGAAGGCGCCGTGTCTCTGTGGGGTGATATGGAAATCACTCACCCCGATGTCGTGGCGGCATTTACGAAAGAATTTCCTTTCATAAGACCGATCACGATCACCGGACGTGTCGGCGATCTCACGATGCGCATCCTGTCGGAGCGGCGAGCGGGAAAATACTTGGCCGATCTTTACAGCGGAGTCATGGGCGGCGCGGCATTCTATGAGTTCTATCGCACCGGGGTCACGGATCCGATCAAATCCACTTTTATCCTCCCCGAAGTCACGGATGAATCCAAGTGGCTTGGCGGCAAGCATCATTATGTCGACCCCGACAGCCAGCACATTATTCTTTATGAGGGGAATGTCGCAGGAACAAGCATCTTCTACAACACGGAGTTGGTAAAACCCGGCGACTTCAGCTCTTACTGGGATCTGCTTGATCCGAAGTGGAAGGGGAAGATCGCCATGTTCGAGCGAACCGGCTCCGGTTTCCCGAGTATGACGCCAATCTATTACAATTCGCATCTCGGTCCCGATTTTATAAAGCGCCTGTTGGGCGAGATGAACGTCACGGTTTCGCGCGACCGGCGACAAGCGACAGACTGGCTCGGAACCGGCAAGGTTGTCCTGTGCATAGGTTGCGCGGACGTGGAACGCGCGAGCAGAGACGGAATGCCGGTGAGCGAGCTGGACCGCAAGCATCTTAAAGAGGCCGGCAACGGCATAGGTCTCAATGGCAACAGCGGGCTTGCCCTTATCAGCAAGGCGGCTCACCCGAATGCGGCCAAGGTTTTCACTAATTGGTTTCTCTCCCGCAAAGGGCAAATGGTTTGGCAGGAAGTCATGAACGCAAAGGTCGGAGAAGCATCAAACTCGATGAGAATCGATATTCCGAAGAATAATGTTCTCCCCGCCGCGCGGCGGGAGGACGGTGAGAAGTATCGCGTCACCGGTTTCTTGGATCTCCGGAGCCTCCTGCCAGACTCATCGACGAGCTTCTGGGAAGGAAAAGGTAAGGTGTAAGTCCTGATCCACAAGGGGGGGGACTGCGTCGTGCTAGAATTTGATTGCTCCCAGATTTTGAGGCGGATTTTCGGGTCAGGCTTTTGAAATCTTGATAATTTTTCACTCTCAATACTAAACGCGGTTCATGGCGAGACGCCCACGGCTACTGGCTCGCGGAGTCTTGTATCATATGACCGCCGAGGATCAGGGAAGGGCGTGAGTATTGAGTTATTTGGTTCGACTCGATCACACCTTGCGCCAGCCGGATCCAGTCGATCGTGGGAGCGGCTTGGGTTCAAATTTCTACGATTCGAGTTTCTGCTTACTGCTGTCCGATTTCTGATAGAAACAACTCGCAGCCATTGCGCGTCGTCGTCGAGCCATCGTGATCGTGTTCGTGAGGCGCGTTCGTTGGCGCTTATTTAAGCGCCGGATCTCGCGCATCAGATTTCGCGCTGGATGGAACGAAGAATAAGGGGTCAACGAGAATAAGGGGGTCAAACGAGAATAAGTGGAGAAGAATAAGGGGTCAGGCGTGATATGTGCTATTTCAACAGGGGCGACAATTTTGTTCAGTTCTTTGCGCGCCAAGAGAGTCGCAAAACACTCTTGCTATTTCGTGGTTGAAAGTGTCGAGAAATCAAACCGCGTCCAATAGCGAAAAACGCTCCGTAACGGTCTTGTGAAAGGGCGGCGGCCGAAAAGATCGACAAAGTTTGCCTGACCCGAGTCTTGTACAGTTGGTGTCAACGGAGCGTCTCTCGGTGTTGACAGGATTGTATACAATATGTAATGACCGAAATGGTTTTGGCAATTGATCGCTGTTCTATCGACACTTTATTTTTTTATCAGACCGACAAGCGAAGTAAGCGAAGGGAGAAAATAAATATATGTGGAAGGGAATGAAGGTTATAGACGCCGACGCTCATATGCATGAGCCGCAGTACTTATGGGAGCGCTACGTGGAACCCAAGTATCGCGACCGGGTTCCCAAGGTAGCTTTCATGGACGGTAATCGCATGGTCTACGAGCCCGACGGCAAAATCATTAAGAAAGGGGAGCTCCAGCAGGGCCCGGCTGAGAGCGCGAATCGAGCGATGGAGGAGAAGTACGGGGAGGCTTTCCGCCAATGGTGGTCGCCCGAGATTCGCCTCAAGGACATGGACCGATTAGGGTGGGACATCCAGGTGATTCTTCCGACGGGCAACAACGGCAACTTTGCATACCGAGTTGCGCTCAAGGATCTCGAGCTCGGCGCCGCGATGTGCCGGGCCTACAACAACTGGGCTCGCGAATACTGTAGTGTTGATCCCAAGCGTTTGAAGTTCGTCGCGATCCTTCCAGGCTCCGACATCGGGGAAATGGTCAAGGAAGCGCGCCGAGCGGTGCAGGAACTTGGCGCCGTGTCGGTACGAAACCCGCTCCTTCCGGATGGCAAATGGTTGCATGATCCTGAGAACGATCGGTTGTGGGAGCTTGCTTGCGAATTGGACTTTCCCATCAGCGCGCATGGCGAGTATCGAGAGTACCGCTCACAGCCATTCAGAAAGCTCGAGGGAAATAGACGCGACCCACTCCAGCTCGCTTTGCGGGGGCTCGATCATGCTTTGGGTTTTCCGTGTGACAACATGACCACCCTGGGGCATTTCATTTTTACGGGCATCCTGGAGCGGTTTCCCAAGCTCAGGCTGGCCGTGCTCGAATCCAACGCAGCTTGGCTGCCTTTTTGGCTGTGGCGCATGAACCAACATTCGCACGGGCGCAACAGTGTCATGGGGAAACCCGAGCATCTGTCAATGTTGCCGAGCGAATATTTCAAGCGTCAATGCTATATCGCCTGTGACAGCGACGAGGAGACGCTTCCCCATGTGGTGGATTATCTAAAAGGCGAAAATATCGTCTGGAACACGGACTACCCGCACGCAGACGCGCCGGAACCGATTAAAGCCCTCCCGGACCTGGATGCACAGCCGATCCCGGAGGATGCGAGGCGCAAGATACTCTGGGACAATTCGGTAAAGCTATTTGGTCCGAGGCTCCTGAGTGTCAGTTAACGGCAAGGAACCTCGGGTTGATCTGAGCCGGTGGGACTCGTGGAATTTCCGCAGAGTCACACAATTTTCTTGATGGAGTCTTAAGCAACGCGCGTTCTGCGTGGTTTTGCGACAGCTGTCACGCGTCTTGATTATGAAGGAGAACTAGCAATGGCGAATAGATCGTTTGCGATATCAATGCTGGTTGCGGCTTGCTTGTTGATTCAGGTTCCGCTTGCTTCGACTCAGGAAATCACGGTACGCAACGAAGTTGATTTTTCCTTCATGGATCCTGCTCTCATCACGAACTCAAACGATTACACGATTGCCGTGAACATTTACAACGGCCTTCTTAAATACAATCTCAAAACGATGGAGCCTGAGCCTGATTTGGCGAGAAGTTGGAGTGTTTCTCCCGACGGTCTGACGTATAACTTTCAACTTCGCGACAACGTTCAGTGGCATAAGGGGTACGGGAAATTCACCGCAAGAGACGTGAAGTATAGCTTGGATCGAATTATCGATAATCGGGCCAAGAGCCGCTATCGAACTGATTTTAGCAACGTGCGCGAAGTGGAGATCGTAAATGACTATGCAGTGAAGATTCACATGAAATCGCCCGACATGTCGTTCATACGCAAGGTGCTATATTACCGGCCCGGCTATATTGTGAGCCAGAAGGCGATAGAGTCGCTTGGCGCCAAGTATAATTCCAGTCCCATCGGCACGGGTCCATTTGTTTTCGAGCGCTGGGATCCCGGCTCTAAGACGATCTTGGTTGCCAACAAAAACTATTTTCTTGCTCCGCCGAAGCTGCAGAAAGCCACTTTCCTGGTTATCAACGACGAAGCTGTGGCTCAATTGGCGCTAGAGAAGGGCGACCTCGATCTGGTGGTATTTCAGAGCCTCGACCCGCTGGACTCTCTTAAAAAAAGTCGCGAGGTAAGAGAGAAAAAAATCAGCCTGGACGTCGAACCAGAGCTGAACGTCACTTTCCTGTCGATAAATAACTGCCGCAAGCCATTTGACGACGTTCGCGTGCGTCAGGCGATTCATCTGGCAATCAACAAAGATGATCTCATTGCAGCAGCCTACGGCGGAGCAGCCCCGAAGGCAGCCAATTTCCTTAATCCCAGATTTTTTGCTCATAAGCCAAGCGTCAAGACTTACGAATACAATGTCGACAGGGCAAAGAAACTCTTGGCTGAAGCAGGATACGCGAATGGTTTTGACACAAGCCTGCTCTACCATCCCCAGGAGCCGTGGAAACACTACGCGCCCATGGTTCAAGAGCAACTCCGTCAAGTGGGTATCAGGGTAAAGCTCAACATGCTGGACCGGGCGACCGTAGAATCGCTCCGGCAGAAAGGCGACTACGAGCTCATGTATGGAAGTGTCTCCCGGCCTCCTGACCCGGATATTATGTTTTCGACGTATTTGCTTTCTGCCAACGCTCCGTATCCAAACTATTTTTGCTACAAAAACAAAGAAGTGGATGGTCTGATTGCACAGGGGAACCGCGAGCCGAATAGCGAGAAAAGGAAGAATATCTATTATCGCATACAGGACATTGTGGCGGAGGAGACTCCTCTTGTGCCGATCAGTTACCGCACGGTTCTTGCCGCGTGGCGGTCGCACGTCAAGAATTATACATTCAACTCCTTGGCTAGTTACAATCTTTACGGCGTTACTGTCGAAGGAAAGAAGTAAGCGATTGAAAAAGTACTTTTGCAAAGGCAAACGTGGAAAAGAAAATCTTGCTTGATCGCGTCAACCTGCCGATACGTGTCTGCGACCTGTTGAGGAGCCGCATCGTTGCCAACCAGCTTCCTTATGGGGCGAAGCTTACCGAAGATAGTTTAGCTAAAGAACTGGGCGTCAGCCGGACTCCAGTAAGGGAAGCGTTTAATCGTTTGGCGCAAGAGGGACTTGTAACCGTCTTTCCGGGGCGCGGAGCCTTTGTTGCCACTCTTTCGTTTAGCGACATGGTTCAGTTACTCGAGATTAGAGAGGCGTTGGAGGGCATGGCGGCGCGCTTGGCCACCAGCCGTATCACCAAGACGAGCCTGGAAAAGCTACGGCGACAGATGGAAGTCGAGATACGCAAGACTGCCGGCAATAGATACACGGGCTACTTGGACGTTGACCGTCAGTTCCACGAATCCGTAATTTCCGCGAGTGGTAACCAGCACCTTTCTCAGCTGATGAAATCGCTCCGGGATCGAATTCAAATGCTGCGTCATCGTTCGGTGGTTTTGCCGGGTCGCGCGCGCAAATCCTTTCAGGAACACTTGCAGATCATCGACGCTTTGGCGACGCGCGATCCGGACCTGGCTGAGGACCGAATCCGGACCCATATTAGAAACGTGAAAAGTGATCTAGCCATCGCAATGGCGGATAACCCCGGCGAACGGGAAGAAAACCACCGAAGCGCGGACTCAAAGAACGGCAAAAAGACCTCGAGACTTTATGTCGCGTAAGCTCTTAGGCGCACTAGGGTGTGACGGATGGATGAATTAGAAGACATTTCGAGAAGAGTGCTGGTGATCATCCCGACCATTCTCGGAGCGGTCACCCTGGCTTTTTTGATCATTCATGCAGCGCCGGGCGATCCTATCCGCACACTCATGGGCGATTATGACGCGCCACCAGAGGTCGTGGAACGACTGAAACAGCAATTCGGCCTGGATAAGCCGCTTTATGTCCAATACGTAAATTACGTCGCGAGCGTTTTGAGCGGAGACTTTGGCACTTCCCTGAGGACGGGTCGAGAAGTCCTGGCGGAGATTCTGCGGGTTTTTCCGCACACGTTGTTTCTAGCATTGGGCGCTGTCGTTCTCGCTATCTTGATCGGGATCCCGCTCGGGATGATATCGGCCGTGCGAAACAACACGTCTTTCGACCACCTCTCGCGCATCGTGGCGCTTTTAGGAATATCGATGCCGAGTTTTTGGCTGGCGCTAGTACTGTTACTGTTTCTCTCTGTCTACGCCGGCTGGTTTCCTCTTGTCGGCGCGGGGGAGTTGGAGAATCCGCTCAGTATATTGCATCACTTGTTTTTGCCGGCGCTTGCCTTAGCCGCCAGAGATGCGGCGGCAATCTCACGCTTGACACGCTCGGGCCTGCTGGAAATTTTGCGACAAGATTATATCGTCACGGCGCGCGCCAAAGGACTGGCGGAAAAGATTGTCATCTATAAGCACGCGCTCAGGAATGCGCTGATCCCGATTGTCACGGTGATTTCGTTGGACCTCGGGTACACTTTAGGCGGAACTGTTGTCATCGAAGCGGTTTTCAGCAGGCCCGGCCTGGGCAGCCTCATCATCCAATCGATCTATTCGCGCGACTACCCGCAGCTTCAGGGCGCGATCATGTTTTTCGCCTTTTGTTTCCTGCTGGTAAACATGACGACAGATATCATCTACAAGTTTATTGATCCGAGAATCGATTACAAGCGAGCGCTCTGAACAGGCAACGGCAATGCTGCGACAGATCACTGATAACAAAGCGATGCTTGTCGGATGTATTCTTATTTTTATATTTACGGCGACGGCGATTTTCAGCGCATGGCTCTCGCCGTTCGACCCCTTTGCGCAGAATATTCGTTTCAGGCTCAAGCCTCCCGGGGAGACCTATTGGTTGGGCACGGACGGATACGGTCGCGACATTCTTAGCCGAATCATCTGGGGCGCGCGCATTTCTCTAACCGTGGGGGTGGTTGCCGTATCCATTGGCGCAACTTTGGGAATCCTGATGGGCTTAGTTTCAGGGTTCTTTGGCGGGTCGGTCGACAATCTGCTCATGCGAATCATTGATGTCCTGTTGGTTCTGCCTACGGTGTTGTTGGCCTTGGTGATAGTCGCGATGCTAGGACCCGGTATCTTCAATTTGATGGTCGCTGTCGGTATTTCCAATGCGCCGCGCTTTGCCCGGGTGATCCGCGCCGAAGTCCTTGCAGTTAAGAAGATGGTGTTTGTCGATGCCGCATCGGCCTTGGGCGCAAGTTACATGCGGCTCATGTCAAGACATATTTTGCCGAACACCTTGGCGAGCATTTTGGTGTTATCCACCCTCAGGGTTGCCCAAGCTATCACCACTGAAGCAAGCCTGAGCTTCCTGGGTCTAGGTGTTGCGCCGCCGACGCCGACATGGGGTTCGATGATTTCCGACGGAAGAATTTACCTGAGAACTAGCCCGTGGGTGGCCATTGTCCCGGGAGTTATGATCATGCTGATTGTTATGGCTTTCAATCTTTTTGGCGATGGATTGAGAGATCTTTTAGACCCCAAATTGAGAGGCTCCAAAGCGAACTTGGCTCGTTAAAGAAGACGCCGTTTTCTACCGCCAAAAGTTTTGGCGGTCGCTGTTGAGGCTTAGTGACTGGGGGTCGACGAGACATGGCCAGCGGACCTGAGGCGCGCCGTGTGATCCGCGGAGTATCAAAGCCAAGCAGTACGAAAACACTAATCAAGGGAGGGCTGTTATGGCGCAGCTAATGGAAAACACAGCGAAGGGCGAGCATTATCGCAAGAAGGGCGCAAGACTCACGGAAGACGCCGATGAGGCGGTATTGCTGCACAAGCCGGGTATCCCTGAAGAGTATCGCTATCTGTTAGGACACTTTCACCTGATTGATAAGGCGCATCTCATCATGCTGGCGGAAGAGAATCTGATTCCGAGACAGGATGCGGTGATTATGCTTCAATCTCTCACGGACATGGAGCGCGACGGGGTTGAGGAAGTCCGGCTGCGCACCGGGGGAGCGATGCATTCAGGGGAACACTATCTGATCGAAACGCTCGGTGAAAGCATCGGCGGGCGGCTTCATCTCGGCCGCAGCAGCGGCGATATGCAAAGCACATCGGGCCGGCTGCTCGTGCGCTCGGGCTATTTGGAATTGATGGCGGAGGTGCTCAAGTTTCGCGAGGGGCTCGTAAAGCTAGCAAGCGAGCACGCGGAGACCGTGATGCCGCACTACACGCGCTTCCAGCATGGTCAAACCACCACTTTCGGCCACTACCTGATGGGGTTTGTGCGCGCGCTCGAGCGCGACTTTGAGAGACTGTCCCAGGCTTTCAGGCGATGCAACGTGAGCTCCATGGGATGCGGCGCCGGCACTGGCTCAGAGTTTCTCTTGAACCGGAGACGCACTGCGGAGTTGATGGGGTTCTCGTCGGTCCTGACGAACACCAAGGACGCGTACGCCTTCATGGATTTTGGCATCGAGGCGTTCACGGCTATGTCGATCCTGATGACGAACGTCGATCGCGTCGCGACCGATCTTTTGGTCTGGTACACGTACGAGTTTGGCTTTATCGATTTCGCCGATCGATATTGCGGCACCAGCAGCATCATGGCGCAAAAGAAGAACCCACACGGCTTGATGTATGTGACCGAGAACATCAGCAAGCTTCTCGGCCGGATGACCGGCGCCATCGTGCAGTATCGCAACGTATCCGGACTCGGCTCTCTAAAGGAGGTTGGGTTCAGCTTTGAACTAACGGCGCGCTCCCTGCGCGCCATGTCGGGAATCATGACGAGCATGAAAGTAAAAAGCGATCGCATGCGCCACCAGTCGACGGCGGCTTGGGCGCAGTCCTCGGATCTCGCCGGCGCGATGGTCAGTGAAAAGGGACTGCCCTGGCGGACCGCTTATCAGATCGTCGCGATTCTCGTGCGCCAGTCGATGGAGGAGGGAAAAGGGGAGCACGACGTGACGCCCGAAATGGTCGACCGCGCCGCCATCGAATACAGCGGAAAGCCGATCGGATTGAGCGCGCAAGAAATCAAGAAAGCGCTTGATCCCCTCGAATGCATCAAAGCGAGAACCCTTATTGGCGGACCCGCGCCGGACCAGGTCAAAAAGCAAATTGAAGAGAGCCGGCAAGCTCTTTTGGCGGACCAGCAGATCTTCGAAGAACTACTAGGACAAGTCAAAGCAGGCGAAACAAAGATGGCGGAGGCTGAAAGGGCTCTCCTGTCGTAGAAGGCGTAAATATTAATAACCTGATTAGGGCGCTGCCTGGGCAGCAAAGAGATTGCAGAGGACGATATGGCAAAACCATCTGAGAAAGTCAGACCAACGGCAAGATTGGGAGCGCACGAGGGGCGTCTCAAGGGGGACTACGCGCGAGAACAGGTTGAGTATTTTTATGCGCCTCTGGTCGAAAAGATGAAATATCTTTTCCATCCCGTCATGAAATACAACAAGGCGCACGTCGTCATGCTGACTGAAAGAGAGATCGTCGATTCAGAAAGGGCTAGGAAGATTCTTACCGCGCTCGCAGAAATCGAAGATCTGGGAGTTGAATCGATCGACTTTGACCCAAAGCTCCAGGGTATCTATCCCAATATCGAAGCTCTGCTCATCGATAAAGTTGGCTATAACGTAGGCGGGATGCTTTACATCGGCAGGACCAGAGGGGACGCCCAGAAGGTGCCCGAGCGAATGGCTCATCGTGAAGCTCTCCTCGACATAATGGATGAGGTCATCGCGCTCAGGAGAGCCGCGCTCAACCTGGCGGCGGAGCACGTTGACACGATTATGCCAAGCTATACCCATCTCCAGCACGCCCAGCCCATGACTTTCGGCTTCTACATGCTCTCGTTCATCGATGCGATGGAGTCTGATTTCGAACGCCTCATGGATGGCTACAAAAGAGTCAACATGAGCTCCGCCGAAATTGGCGCCGGGATGACCACGAGTTTCCCGGTAAGCCGGGAGCGTGTTGCGGAGTTGCTCGGGTACGAGGGTATCATTGAAAATGGGCTTTACTGTCACCGATCACTGGATCGGGAGCTGGAAATCCTCGCCGCGCTGTCCATTCTTACAGTCGATGTTTACCGACTATGTGAGGATTTCCACGTATGGTGCGCGTCGGATATTAATTTTATGGAGCTGGACGACGAGTTTTCCGCCACCAGTTTCATGATGGCTCAGAAAAAGAATCCCGTCGGCTTGGCTCTTCCCGAGCTCGTGGCCATCACCACGCATCAAACCTTTAATACTTTTCATGACTTTTCAAAAAGGAACACCAGCGAGGTAAGTCTCAAAGGCAGCCAGTCCTACGCGTTCCGCCATGAAGCGATGAAAGATATTCTCGGCGCGCTGAAGTCGATGAAAGGGATACTCTCGACGGTGATTCTGCACAAGGAAGTGATGCAGCAAAGCGTGGGGCGTTTGTTCTCCCAGGGCACGGACTTGACGGATGCTCTGGTGCGAGAAAGTGGCCTCTCCTTCAGAGAAGGGCATCGGGTGGTTGGTGTCCTCGTTCGGACCGCATTGGACCAGGGCAAGAATCCTAACCACGTGACCACCGACATGCTGAAGCAAGCAGCCACAGACGCGCTTGGCAAAGCAATAGAGTTCAAAGAGGAGAGTTTGAAAAAGGTTCTCGATCCAATGGAGGGCATCCGGGCGAAAAAGATCTTCGGAGGCACGGCGCCTGAAATCGTGAAGGAGGCCATCGAGAGGAAAAATCGCACGGTGGACGAGCACGAGCGGTGGATCCAAGCGAAGCGAGAGGCGCTCGCGGCAGCCGATCAGAAGTTAGCGCGGGCATGCGAGGCGATCGTCGGAGCTGCGTGAGGAGTTTCCTTTTTTCGACCGCTTTTCCCAAGGAGGCATAAATGGACTCAGCGACGGTTACATCTTCCAAGGTATTATTGGGCGATCATGACGGCAGGCTGACCAAAGGCTCAGATCCGGATCTCGTCCGATACCAATACGTCCACGAAGTGGAGACCCAGAAGCCGACGTTTAAATGGGTCGTGCGCTACAACATGGCCCACGTCGTCATGATGCATGAGCAGGAAGTTTTTAGCAGGGAAGACTCGGCAAAATTGCTGACAGGCCTGAGGGACATCGAAGCGCTTGGAGTCGAGAGATTTCCCTTAGATCCGGAATACCAGGGCGTGCATCCTGCGATCGAGGCCGCCCTCGTCAAACGCTACGGCTATGAAGTCGGCGGCCGGATATTGACCGGCCGGGCCCGTGGAGATGTTCATCACACGGCTGGCAGATTGACCGTGAGAGACAAGCTCATCGAAGTCCTCGATGAGATCATCGCGTTGCGCGAAGTGATCTTGCAGTTGGCCGAGCAGCATACCGAGACCATCATGCCGGCCTACACCTGGTTCCAGGCCGCCCAACCGACCACGCTCGCTCATGACCTGTTACACATCGTTGAAGGTTTTGAGGCCAATTTCGCGCACTTAAAAAACAATTTCAGGGAAGTGAATCTCGGCACTTGTGAGGCCGGTGTCGGGTGTGGCACCGACTACCCGATCAACCGGGAGAGGGTCGGCGAACTTCTGGGTTTCGAAGGCCTCGTGGAGAACACCAAGTTTGCCCATAGAGACATGGGCATCGCCGAAGTGTTTCTGCTCGCAGACCTGGCCGTTTTGATGGGACACCTTTTCAGATTCACCGATGATCTTTATCCCATGACCTCTCAGGAATACGGTTATATTGATTTCGGCGATGAGTGGTGCACCACCAGTTTCATCATGCCGCAAAAGAAGAATCCGACGTCCTTCAAATCCTTCCGCTTTAAGGCGTTGAAGGCGGTCAGCGATGCGACCATGGGCATCAATACTTACTTCTCTTCGCCTTCGAATATGCTCGGCGAAATGAGTCATATAGCCCGGATCGCCGTGGGCTGCATGGACGAGCAAGTTATTCCCGCGCTCCGGCATATGAAGGGAATGATGCCTACGTTGACCATCAATAAGGAATTAGCGCGGGAGAGAGCGGGCGCTTATTTCACCCAAGGGACCAATCTCGCGGACACCATCGCGCGAGAGAAAAATCTGTCCTTTCGCACCGCGCACAGGATCGTCGGCGTGCTCACGCGTGATGCGGTGAAGCAAAACATCAAACCTGCGGGAATAACTCTGGAAATGGTCGATCAAGCGGCTCAGGAGATTTTGGGCCACCCCATTCGTTTAGACGCGAAAGCATTGCGGGATGCTCTCGATCCGGAAGTGATCGTGAAAAGCCGCAAAGGCACGGGGAGCACAGGGCCTGAAATGATTCGTAATGCGATCGCGAACCGCAAGAAAGCGATTGCCGACGATCGGCATTGGTTGCGCGAAAAGAGCAGGGTCCTGGAGGATGCGGAAACAAAGCTGATGCGGGCGGTCGATGCCATTGTCGGCGCGGTGTCAGGGTAGGCTAGTCTAAGAGCCGGTTATGGACGGGTTCGACTACCATCTTATACGCGACACCGCGAAGGATCTCTATATCCGCGCCCTCAAGATCTTGCCCGATGATGTCAAGGATGCGCTGCGCAGGGCCCATGATGCGGAAAGCCATTCGGGTGCAAAGAAGATCCTGGCGACGATGCTGCAGAACCTCGCTGTGGCGGAAGCAAAAGATCTCTTAGTCTGTCAAGATACGGGCATTCCCATTTACAAGGTGCGAATCGGATCGCAAATCCAAGTGGATGGAACAAAGATCGAAAGCGCTATCCGTGACGGCTGCAAGAACGCTACTTTGGAGTATCCCTTGCGTTCGAGTATTTGTGATCCGATCACCAGGAAAATGACAATCGACAGCACAGGAACTCGCGTCCCGGTGATCGACTTTTCATTTTTACCTGACGCCGACTATCTGGAGATGCGCATGATGCCCAAAGGTTCGGGATCCGAAAATATGACGTGGCTCAAAATGCTTCTGCCGGCGGACGGGCTAAAGGGCATCAAGAAATTTGTTTTGGAATGTATTCTGGATGCTGGTGGCCAGGGATGTCCGCCAACGATCGTTGGGGTCGGGATTGGCGGCACTTCCGAGCTTTGTTTAAAGCTCGCCAAAGAGGCTATCTTTCGACCGGTAGGAAGAGCCAATCCTGATCCGGCTATCGCTGTTCTTGAAAAGGAACTGTTTGAGGCGATCAACATGAGCGGTATCGGACCTATGGGCCTCGGCGGTGATACGACTGCTTTGGCGGTTCACGTCGAAACTGCTCACACGCATATGACACTGAATCCGGTTGCTGTGAATTCGCAGTGTTGGCGCGGGGAGAGGTCAAGCGCAAAGATTTTCCGCGACGGTACCGTCGAGTTCGGCTTTTGAAGCGAAATTTAAGGAGCCCAGTTTGTCTCACGTCAGTTTGATTCCGCCTTTGCAGGAAGAAGAAATAAGAAAGCTTCGCATTGGCGATAGCGTGACCGTTACCGGAATCGTCTATGGCATTCGTGACGCGACGCAGATACGGATCTTTGACCAGGGCGTGGAGCCGCCCGTCGACCTCAAAGGTTCGGTATGCTTGCACACCGCCCCGAACGTTAAGAAAGTAGGCAACCGGTACTATCCAATATGTGTCGGCACGACGACGAGTACGAGAATGGATCGCTTTACGCCACGTCTGCTGGAACGTTACGGCGTAAGGGCGATTATTGGCAAGGGCGGGCTATTGGACGCAAGCGTCCGCGCGATGCAGCAGTTCGGCGGCTGTTATTTTGCGATTGTCGGAGGGGCTGCGGCTCTCGAAACGACTCAAATCGATGCGATTGAGGAGGTTTACTGGGAAGACCTGATGCCCGAGTGTATTTGGAAATTTCGCGTCAAAGACCTCGGGCCGCTCACGGTTGCTATCGATTCTCATGGAGGCAACCTCTACGCGCAAGTTCAACATGAGGCCAGAAAAAAAATGCAACGACTTTTGGAGGAACTCTCGGGCCCTGACGCCAAGAGTAAACTTCAAAACTAGATAACACGCGAATACTAATGTCGTTTGCCCACGAAATTGTCTGCCCGCGCTGCTCAAGACGCTTCGACCTTTCACAGTTGCTGAATCTCTGCCCTTGCGGTTCCCCCCTGCTGGTGCGCTATGATCTCAAAAAAGCAAAAGCGGCTCTCGGCAAATCTTCCCTCCACGGTCGA
This sequence comes from Deltaproteobacteria bacterium, assembly GCA_005879255.1. The sequence goes on along the minus strand of VBKY01000036.1, from coordinate 11,997 downwards.
GTCGCATCGCTCTGGCGTTACCGCGAGCTTTTGCCGCTGCAGAATGAGGTGAATCTGGTCTCCTTGGGAGAAGGCTACACGCCACTCCTGGACGCGAGGAAACTCGGCGCCGAGCTCGGTCTGCGGCAACTTTGGATCAAAGACGAAGGGCAAAATCCCACCGGTTCTTTCAAAGATCGCGGGCTATCGCTGGCGATCTCCCGGGCCAAAGAGCTAGGCGTAAAGAAGGCGGCGATTCCGTCCGCGGGAAACGCCGGCGGCTCTTTTGCGGCTTACGCGGCGCGCGCAGGCATCGAAGCATACGTATTCATGCCGCGTGATACTCCGATTGCCAATCAAATCGAAGCGCAGCAGTACGGCGCCAGACTCACGTTGGTGGACGGTCTCATCAATGATTGCGGCCGCATCATCGCCGAGAAAAAAACTAGCGAAGGCTGGTTTGATGTCTCGACCTTGAAAGAGCCTTATCGCGTGGAAGGCAAGAAGACCATGGGCTATGAGATTGCTGAACAATTGGATTGGCGTCTTCCGGATGTGATCATCTATCCCACCGGCGGCGGCACCGGCCTCATCGGCATGTGGAAGGCATTTGCCGAACTCGAAGAACTCGGCTGGATCGGCAGCGCGCGACCGCGCATGGTATCGGTTCAAGCCAGCGGTTGCGCGCCGATCGTGAAAGCGTTCGCCGAAAACAAGGCGGCAGCGGAGCCCTGGCAAAATGCGCAAACCGTCGCCTCCGGCTTGCGCGTGCCCCAGGCGGTTGCGGATTTCTTAATGCTACAGGCACTCCGCGAGAGCCGTGGCACCGCTTTGAGCGTCAGCGACGATGAAATGCTGGCGGAAATTCCCCGCGTGGGAAAAGCGGAAGGCATCTTTTTTTGCCCTGAAGGCGCCGCTTGCGTGGCAGCGTTGCGCCGGCTGGCCGAAAATGGATGGATCAAACCGGAGGACGAAGTGCTGATTTTTAACACCGCCTCCGGCCTGAAATATCTGGACGTTCTTGAAAGAAACGTCAACAAAGATCAGGCCGATGTTATCCGTGAGCACGCCGTGGTTTTTACCGAGGGGGGTTAGCCCTATGCCAACCGACCGTCTTTTAAGTACGTTAAAACAGTTGGACTCGTCAGATACAGTAATTTCTGGTTGCCTTCCGCACGTCGATCGAAGTAGCCCATGAAAAGTTTTTTTTCGGCGCCGGCTATGAGTCCAACTGGTTCCAACCGTTCCAAACGTTCCAGCGTTTAAGAATCGGGCGCGGATGAATGCAGACTTCACGGCTGATCAATCACTTCGGAACGGGAGCCTTGCCATGAAAAGCTTTAAAAGTAAGATCATAGGATTTTCTGTTTTGCTGGTAATGGGCAGCATCGCTCAACCAGGTTCATCTCAAGAGACCAAGCGCATCCACTTCGCAGTCAGCACCCCGGTCCACTACCTGCCCATATGGCTCGCAAAGGATACGGGGCTCTATTCAAAGCACGGACTCGATGTTGAGGTCATTTGGATTCGCAGCGGTGCCATGGCAACGCTTGGGATCGTCAGCGGGCAGTTGCCGCTTTCCGGAGTCGGCGCGGCATCGGTCGTCGCCGCGAGGGCAGAAGGAGCCGATATTGAACTTCTCGCGTGTCCGTTGGATGGGGACGTGGTTTATTTCATCGCCCGGCCGGAGATTAAAACAGCCGACCAGCTTAGGGGGAAGGCAACCGCCGTTACGCGTTTGGGCACGAGCGTTCATTTTTACCTGCGCACCGCGCTAAAGCAGCTTGGTATGGACGCGGATAAGGACATGACGATACTTCAACTGGGCGTCGGGGCTGAGATTGCCACGGCATTGGAGTCGGGGAGGATCGCCGCTGCCACCCTCAGTTTTCGCGACTCCTTACCGTTTTTGGAGCGCGGTTGGCCAGTACTGGTGGATCTGACAAACTCTATCAAATATCCTCCCTCGTGCGTGGCTAGCAGCCGAAGCTTTGTACGCAACAATCCGAATACGGTCGAGCGCTTCCTAAAGGCGTACACCGAAGCAATTCACGTTATTAAAACCAACCCGGTCCTCGCGAAACGGGTTTATGCCAAGACGTACCGAGAGTCGGATGCGCGGGTTATCGATAAGGTCGTGGACCATTACGCCAAAATTTTCAAATCGATTCCAACGATTCCTCAGGCCGGGCTGGAGACGGTGATCCGCGACTTGGCGTCCAGAAAACCTTTGCCAAAAGAGTTTTTGCAGCCGGATCTTTATAAGGACGACGCTCCTTTGCAGAAACTCATTAAGGAAGGATGGTTCGAACAGCTGCGAAAATGAGCCCTCATCGATTTGGCGGAGCGGTAAAGGCCCGACGACCGAGAACAAAAAAAAATTCGACCTGCCAAGCCCGAGTATCAAGATCTCACGCCAATCTTCAAAACGGTCAAAGAAATTTTGAGATAGAAGAGCTAATTCTATCTCTGTCATCCGCGTCGGTTCACTTGGTCAAGTTTAACTCTTTGACGACGCGCTGCACGGTGGCGAAATCGGCCACTTGATTAACGAGGTTTGAGTTTTCACGCCAAGCAGTTCGCGTTGCTCGAAAGAGTCCAACTGGTTCTAGTCGTTCCAAACGTTCCAGTCGTTTAAGAATCAATCGCAAAGCACGCGGCCAGAGACTTTCGCGTTCAGACGAATCGCGATGAGCTCTCGCTTCATTGGCGACCATCGGCCTGCCCGGGGCCGCGCTTACACTGAACGGATCCTTGGGTCGGCGGTCAGCTCGAGGAGGTCCCGTTCCTCTTCTGCCGACTGAAAGGCCGCATCACCGATCACGTCACGTGCTCGAAGATCGATGAGGGCCTGCCAAGGCAAGCTCATAAGAAGCGTCTGTCCAATTAATTTGTGAGGCTTGTCATCTCCTCGGCGCCGCAGCGCGGGCGTAAAGAAAATGGGTAATGGTCGGAGGCGTTAGGCCAATATGAAAAGCCCGGACGGCCTCTTCTACTTCTCGGTCGGCGACCGTAACGCGCTCGTGTTGGCGTAAATGCTCGGCCCACGATTCGACCACGAAGGTTTCAACGAAGCGCGTTGGAACGGCCGAGTCATTATACAGACCCCAACGATACGCGCCGTCGCGCAGCCGTAGCATGCGCATACCGCGCATGGTCATGGCAAAATCCTGTGCGCGCGCGGCGTCGATCGTATATTCGACGGTTATCAATACCGGACCGGCGTCGGGGCGCGGTTCGCTCGACAAGACTGGTTCCGGCCAGTGCGGAGACGGGGAGAGATCGATTTCGTCTTCGAGTTTCAAGCGATACCAAAGCGCCGCGATTAGACTCGCGGCGAGCGCCGCCGCGGCGCAAAGCAGCGTCATCGACAGACTCAATCGCTCAGCTACCACTCCCCAGAATGCGCTGCCGATGGCCATGCCTCCTTGGGCCACAATGCCGTAGACGGCCAATGCTCGCGCTCGCACCCAGCCGGGCACCGTCACTTGGGCCGCGACATTGAAAGTCGACATGATCGCGATCCAGGCCACGCCTCCGACAAGCATCACGGCGCACAGCAGCGCAAACTGAGGCGCATACACCGGTCCCGCGGTCGCTAAAGCGAAGAGCACGATGGCACTCGCGAGCAGCGCATCCGTTGACAGCCGATGCTGGATGCGCGGGAGAAACATTCCGCCGGCAACCGCGCCGGCGCCTAAACAACCCAGGATGACGCCGTAGCCTGTGGCATCGAGCGCTAATTCGTCGCGCGCGACCAGCGGCAGGAGAGCCCACAGCGCGCTGCCGCCGATTATGAACGCGCCAGTTCGCAACAGCACCGCTTGCACCGAAGGCGCGTGACGCACGTAGCGCACTCCCGCGCGCATGGCGCTGAACACATCCTCGACCGGCAACGCGCTCACCTGCGCGACTCGCGGCCAGCGATAGAGGATGATCATGACGCCGAGAAAGGATAACGCGTTCAGTATGAATACCGCTCCCGAACCCAGTATCGAGACGATGATGCCGCCGAGGGCGGGACCGACGGCGCGCGCGACGTTGTAGCCGACGCCGTTCAGCGTTACAGCCGCTCTCAATTCGGACTCGCCGACTAACTCCGGAATGATTGCTTGCCACGCCGGCGCATTCATCGCAGCGCCGAGACCCAGCGCAAAAGTCAGGATCAGCAAAATCCAGGGCGTCATAACATCGAGGATGGTCATTACGCCGAGCAGGGTCGCCGCCGCCAGCATCCAGCCTTGCGTCGCCAATAGTAAACGGCGACGGTCGACGAGATCCGCGATCGCTCCCGCCGGCAGCGCGACGAGAAAAACCGGCAGGCTCGTTGCCGCCTGCACGAGCGCGACCAGTATCGGACTCGGCGCGAGCGAAGTCATCAACCACGCCGCGCCGACGTTTTGCATCCAAGTGCCGATGTTTGATGCCACCGATGCCAGCCATAGAGCCCGGAACAGCGGCTGTCGCAACGGACTCCAAGCGGATAGGTGTGTGGGCTCAGCAGAAAACATGGTTGCGTTGGCTGTTAGGAAAGGACTGAAGGCGAATTCTATCTTGGTAGGAATACAAGTATCTCTGCCGAACGTCAAAACCCGGGAATGGAGTCGTTAAAAAACGGCGGGATGCAATAAAACACGCCGATATCGTATGAAGTTGGGATCTGGCTGAACTTCCTGGCTATCAACGGGCCCGTTTTTGAGAGTAAATCGAAGATACGACTTTGTGAGACCCAGAATCTTTAAAGTTGTGCTGACGAAATTGAAAAGGTGGTTCAGGAGCAATTACTTAGGTCTTTTGATACCAATTCTCTTGATCCGGTAGGCGAGTGTAGTCGGCTTCATCCCTAAAATTTCAGCGGCGCCACCAGATCCATAGATCCTTCCCCGAGTTTTACAACGAATTTTGTTTGTCGTTCAACGAAATCTTGAGGTCACCACGAAATTTCGTGCTGCGTTCTCCACAAATGAGAGCCGGGGCACGGAGGCGCGGAGGAGCGAGCAAGGAGCAAAGAAGAACGGATAGTCAGTGACGCATTGTGCAGCGAGGCGGCAGGATGGGTGGCTCTCACCTTGAACCTTGAACTTTTGAACCCTTGAACCACGGGAGCGAGTAGTTGTGGGGCTAAGTCTTACAAACTAAATAGAAATTCTTTCTGAAGCTCCGGACTGTGACTCTCACCCTTAAGAATATTAGGTGACGAACCTTCGACGCTAGTCTCGACAAGTGTCGAACCTTCGACACTTGAACTGCGGAAGCAAGCGCACATTTCGCGCGTGCGGATAATTCGTCGTTCGCCTTCACTGGTTGTTAGCCGGTGCCTCGCTGACTCGACTCCGACTCCTTTTAGAAATTTCCGACATTGATTTGCTCTGGCACATGCGTTGCTCCGGTCCCTCGTGCAATTCGAAACGCGCAATGAACCCGTTGCCTGACACCCGAATTTCGACTTTCCAGCGGTAGCGTAGCGGTCGTCAGGTGGGCGCGGTCCCGGCACCAACAAAGGAATAAACAATGAACCCTCTTATAAATATTTTAACTAAGTTCGGTCTTCTCAAAGACGATCTTGATTACCACTTGATTCGCGCATCGATGGTCATCATATTTTTGTTTTTTGGGTATCAGAAATGGTTTGAGTATGAGGCGCAGACATTGATTCCTTATATCAGCAACGGCCCTTTTATTTTTTGGCTGTATCCTGTTTTCGGCGTCCGGGGGGCCAGTTGGTTCTTAGGGGTTTCGGAATGGTTGTTTTGCGCGCTCTTGTTCGCAGGGTTCTGGAATAAAAAATTAGGAATTCTTGGGGCCCTCGGTTCAGTTGCTTCATTCATCGGGACCGTCACGATTATCCCATTTATGCCGAATGGCTGGGCTGCATCTGCCGGCGGGTTTCCAGCGATGACTGGCAACGTTCCTTTCCTTATGAAGGATTTGGTTCTTTTTGCTGTATCAATTTATTTGCTGAAGCAGGATGTAATGAGAGTGTCACTTTCCGCTGGGCTCCGCGCATCAGAGATTTGGAGCGGATTGGTCGCCAACGTGAACGCGGAGCTGCATGAGTAGGTCTGCCTGGTCGACTGCCGACGAGGTCGCAGTACGGGCTCTGAATAAACGCAATAGCGAGAGGACACTGACATGACAATTTACTACCACGCCACCGTACGCGGGCGAAAGCTTTTCTGTCGCGAGGCCGGTCCCAGGGATGCGCCAACCATCGTGCTCCTGCACGGCTTCCCAAGCTCTTCGCACATGTTTCGTCACTTGATTCCCCAATTGGCTGACAAGTTCCATGTGATCGCGCCAGACTATGTAGGTTTCGGCTATAGCGATGCACCGAATGCGAACGAATTCGAGTACACGTTCAACAACCTCGCAGCGCACGTTGAGGAATTGCTGTTCGAAGTTCTGGGCTTAAAAAAGTTCAGTATCTATGTGCAGGACTATGGTGCGCCAGTAGGCTATCGGATTGCCTCAAAGCATCAGGATGCGATTGAAGGCATTGTGGTTCAGAACGGCAACGCATATGTGGATGGGATTGGCGGGGCCTTTGACCCGATGAAACCTTCTGGGTCAATCGGAACGTGGAGACGGAGAAGCCGGTACGAGCTCTACTCACGAAAGAGGCCACCGTTTTCCAGTACACGCATGGTGTCAAGGATTCGGAGCAGATCAGTCCCGATGCCTATACGTTTGACCAGTTCTTTCTCGACCGGCCTGGTAATGATGCGATTCAGCTCGATCTTCTCCACGACTACCAATCGAACATTGCGCTCTACGACGGCTGGCACGAGTACTTCTGCAACCAACAGCCGCGGATGTTGATTGTCTGGGGAAAGAACGATCCGTTCTTCACAGTAGAGGGAGCCAAGGCTTACCAAAGGGATCTTCCGAAGGCGGAGCTACGCCTCATCGACACCGGGCACTTTGCCCTCGAAGATTCCAGTGAATTTATTGCGGCGCGCCGAGGGTTTCTCGGGTAAGGGAGCGACTCCCCAAACAGAAACCCATTGAGAGAAGAAGGAGAATTTACATGCGAGCCATCGTTATAGATCACTTTGGTCCTGGTCTGGACAGTTTGGTGATCAAGGAAATGCCCGAGCCTGAACCGAAACTAGGCCACGTTGTCATTGAAGTAAAGGCATTTGGGATTAATCACGCAGAAATGCACAAAGGAGAATGGGCTGAGGCAGCCGAGATCAGCGGTATCGAGTGCGTCGGCATTGTCAAGTCTTCTCCCGGCGGGGAGTTTTCCGTCGGTAGCAAAGTGGCAGCATTGATGGGCGGCTTAGGAAGAACCATCAACGGCAGCTACGCCGAATATACGCGCGCACTCGCTACGGGCGTTGCGCTGATCGAGTCCAATCTCCCATGGGAAGAACTCGCCGCGATTCCAGAGTCCTACGCGACCGCTTGGACCTGCCTTTTCCGGAACCTGGAACTAACGAAGGATCAGACGCTCGTCATCCGAGGTGCAACATCATCCTTTGGGCAGGCAGCGCTCAACATGGCGGTAGATGCGGGCGCAAAGGTCATCGCAACCACGCGTAACCGAGAGCGCTTCAGAAAGCTGGAGGATTTCGGCGCGCACCGTGTGGAGCTTGAGGGACTCGACCTCTCGAAACGGATCGCTGAAGCAAAGCACATTGATGCCGTGCTTGATCTCGTCGGCAACAGCACGATCCTTGATTCCCTCCGAATGTTGCGCCGCGGTGGTCGCGCATGCCTGGCCGGCTGGCTGGGCGGCCTCGCTCCGATCGCCGACTTCAACCCGCTCCTGCAAATGGCAAGCGGCGTCTACCTTACCTTCTTCGGCAGTTTCGTGTTCGGCACGCCGCAGTTTCCCCTCTCGGACGTGCGGCTTCAGACCATCGCCGAAAAGGTGGCGGCAGGCCGCTATAAGGCGAAGCCGTCCAGAGTGTTCCGCTTTGAGGACATTCGGGAGGCGCATCGAGTGATGGAAGCCAATGAGGCGAACGGGAAGCTTGTCGTGCGTCTCTGAAGAGACGCCCAGGGATTGTAAAGCTGCACACGGAGAAGCGGTGGCTAAGCCAAGGACAACACCAGAGCGTTTGGGAGCATTCTCAGATGGAGTCTTTGCAGTGATCATCACGATCATGGTGCTGGACCTGAGGCCGCCATCGGAGGCGACACTTGCGGCTCTCCTCCCCCTGTGGCCCTCTGCACTGAGCTATGTGGTCAGCTACCTGTTCATCGCAATTATCTGGGTGAATCACCATCATCTGCTGCGGTTCGCCGAGCATGCGACGCCACGCCTGATCTGGGTGAACTTCGCGCACCTGTTCATGGTGTCGCTGGTACCGTTCTCGACGGCGTGGGTCGCGGATACTCGACTGGCGGCGGTTCCGGTGTTCGTGTATGCAGCGGTATTTGTGCTGGTGAACTTGGCGTATTGCGCTTTCGTGTGGGAGGCGCTGGCTCGGGCAAAGGTCGAGGATGTCTCGGCCCGGATGCGGCGGATCACGCGAACGCGATCGTTCCTGACGTTGGGAATGTTCTTGATTGCGATGTTACTGTCACTCAAGTTTCCTTTGTGGGGCTTTGGGTTGGTCTGCTGCGTTTTGCTTGTCTATCTTCGGCCGGAAGCCCCTGGGGCTCACACATGAAGATGCGGGCCACGTTGAAACCTAGATAATGCGGGTGCGGGAGACGATTGAACGGGTCCACGAAATCGACGCCAAGTAGTGCGCCGTTGCACGCTCGCTTGAGGGCGCGATCGAGATTAGCACGAATTTGGAGTTGGTTTAGCCAAGGGAGAAAAAAAATGGCAGCTGAACGATCCTATGATGCGATTGTCATCGGCGCCGGCCAGGGAGCGAAACCGCTTTCGATAGTTTTAGCGAAAGCGGGGCTTAAAACTGCTCTCGTCGAAGAGAGGTATGTGGGAGGAAGCTGTGTTAATTACGGTTGAACGCCGACTAAAACCATGGCGGCAAGCGCGCGTGTCGCCTATCTTGCCCGGCGGGCAAGCGATTATGGCGTGCAGACTGGTCCCGTCAAAGTGAATCTGGCTCAGGTGAGGGAGCGCAAACAGAAGGTGGTCGAGCGCTTTCGAAACGGCGCGGAGCAGGTTTTAGAAGCTACCGCGAATTTGGATATCATCCGGGGACAGGCGAGTTTCATCGATGCGAGGACTGTCAAAGTTGAAGGCGCCGGAAGTGAGGTCCTGCGCCTTAGCGCTGAAAAAATATTCATCAGCACGGGTGCCAAGCCGGTCATCCCTCCGATCGACGGACTAAGTCGAGTGCCGTCTTTGGATTCGACTTCGATCATGGAGCTGGACGCGCTGCCGAAACATCTCCTGATCATGGGTGGCGGCTACATCGCCATTGAGTTTGGGCAAATGTTTCGCCGTTACGGCAGTCAGGTCACTATCATTGAGCGGGGGGAGCAGCTCTTAGCGCGTGAGGACAGCGATGTGGCCGAAGAGGTGTATAAAATTCTGAGAGAAGATGGAATCGATGTGAGACTTAAAGCCAGGGCGAGCCGGGTTGAGACAAACGAACAGGGCCAGATTCAACTTACAGTCAGCGGTGATGGCGCTGAAGCCACGGTCAAGGGTTCTCATCTGCTGATCGCCACGGGTCGGCGGCCCAACGCGGATCATCTCAATCTTGACGCCGCCGGCGTAGAGATGGACGAGAAGGGCTATGTAAAAGCTAACGAACGGCTTGAAACAAACGTGCCGGGCATTTATGCAATCGGCGATATCAAACCCGGTCCCGCCTTCACTCACATCTCGTACGATGATTTTCGCATCATCCAAGCCAATCTTTTACAAAACGGCAACGCAAGGATCGACGGCCGGCCGGTGCCATACACCATTTTCATGGATCCACAGCTTGGCCGTGTGGGGCTGACGGAGAAAGAGGCGCGCGCGCAGGGCCGTTCGATTCGTGTCGCCAAACTGCCGATGGCCTATGTGGCCAAAGCCATCGAGTTTGGAGAAACCCGCGGCTTCATGAAGGCGATCGTCGATGCAGACACGAATCAGATTTTAGGTTGCGCGATCCTTGGCATGGAAGGCGGGGAAGTGATGACGGTATTGCAGGTCGCCATGATGGGGAAGTTGCCTTATACCGTTATTCGCGACGGCATCTTTGCCCATCCCACGCTGGCTGAGTCTTTGAATAACCTCTTCATGGCGATGGATGCCCAGGGATTGCATGAAAAGAAGTAAGCAAGTGTGCCATTGGACAAATGGAAAGTGTCAGGCTTTGCTTGTTTGATGGAATAGGGAGGTAAAGCGATGGCCAGAGTTCTATCGGTCAATGTTGGACGGGTGCGCGAGTTTGATTATAACGGTCGACCGGCCAAAAGCGCGATTTGGAAATCGCCGGTTGCCGGCCGTATTGCGGCCCGAGGGGTAAATCTTGAGGGAGACGATCAGGCCGATCGTAAAGCGCACGGGGGGCTCGATAAATCGGTGTATGCCTACGCCATAGAAGATCTGCGGTGGTGGGAAGAGAAGCTCGGCCGATCGCTTCAATACGGGGAGTTTGGAGAAAATCTCACGACGGAGGGAATCGCGGTGAACGACGCGCTCGTTGGCGAGCGTTGGGCGATCGGCACCGCCGTGTTTGAAGTATCCGAACCACGGATCCCTTGCTGGAGGCTAGGAGTTCGGATGAACGATCAGGGGTTTGTGCGCCGTTTTACCGAAGCGCTGCGACCCGGGACATACCTGCGTATCATCGTTGAGGGCGCGGTCGGCGCTGGAGATGAGATCAGGATCATCGAAAGACCGGCGCACGATCTGACGATTAGAGACATATTTCGAATTTACACTCGAGATCGAGAAGAGGTCGGGCGCTTACTTGCTATCCCGCGGATTTCGGAAAGCTGGCGGGAATGGGCAAGAAACCGGCTCCAGAAAGAGAAAGACCGTCGCCCAGACCCGGCCGCTCCTGGGTGTTGCTAATATCGACCTCGGGTCATTTGCTGCGCATTGACCAAAGATTGACGGACGACGATCCCGTTTAATAACCTTCAAGGAATGACAGGCTTTGGAAAGTTATTTATTTAGCGTGCGAGATTTAACGTATCAACCAAGAGAAGGAGGAATTTATGGCTCAGAATAGTGGTCTTGCGAAGCGCAGTGAAAAGGGGCTGCTGACCCCGGACAACTGTGTGGTCGCGATTATCGATCTCCAACCCCAGATGCTTTTTGGCGTCGCCAATTTCGACCGCCAAACGATCATCAACAACAATGTCGCGCTTTCGAAAGCCGCAAAGGTCTTCGACGTGCCCGTAGTCCTCAGCACGGTAGAGACCAAAAGTTTCAGCGGCAATATGTGGCCGCAGATCCAGGCGATTTTTCCGGATCAAACGCCCATCGAACGTTCTTCGATGAACTCCTGGGACGACAAGAATTTCGTCGCCGCCATCGAAAAGAGCGGCAAGAAAAAAATCGTCCTGTCCGGACTATGGACGGAAACCTGTGTGGCGCTGCCGACCGTGCAGGCGATTCATGACAACTACGAAGTCTATGTCGTCGAGGACTGCTGCGGCGATGTTAGCCAGCTCTCTCACGACAATGCGATGAAGCGTGTGATCCAGGCCGGCGCCAAGCCGGTCACGGCGCTCTCGGTGATGCTCGAGTGGCAGCGCGATTGGGCCAACAAGGATACCTACGACGCGGTGATGGACATCGTCAAGAGCCATTTTGGCGCGTACGGCGTTGGCGTCGAGTACGCCTACACGATGGTGCACGGCGCTCCGGCGACGAAGTTTCCCGAATACGTCGTGCCTGCTGCCGCGGTGCATAAGTAATGGCTGTAATTCACGATCCAGCAAACCGAAGAGTCCTCCGACAGGCTCAGGACGAACGGAAAAAGACTCGAATTCAGTGAAAACATTCCGCTCATGCTGAGCTTGTCGAAGCATGCGTTTTTTAGATAGGCGGTTAGTCCAATGCAATACACACGTAGGGACATTCTTAAATTAGCCGCGTTGATGGGGGTATCTCATCTATTTGGAGGATGCAGTATGCCGACAAAAGAT
>VBKY01000198.1 GCA_005879255.1 Deltaproteobacteria bacterium | reverse complement strand
GTTCCAGAGGGTCCGGCCTGGGCAAAAAGCCGCGCTCGGCATCCACTTCGTAAGAGTCCAATTGACTAAGCATCTCCGTCCCGTTGTATTCACGATCAAATATTATCGATAGGCGAAAAGAATAGCCTCCTCCTCCGGGAAGAGTTCCAGTCGTTCCAAAAATTCCAATCGTTCAAAACGTTTTGAATGGCTTAAACGACTTGAACGTTTTGAACCCAGTTCCGTCATCCGCCCAACGCGTATTCCAGATCGGCAATGAGATCTTCCACGTCTTCGACTCCGACGGATAGTCCAATAAGCCCGTCGTCGAGCCCGGCCTTTTTTTGTTTTTCTTCGGGGATAGAGGCGTGCGTCATGATCGCAGGCAACTCGGCCAGGGACTCAACGCCGCCATGGTGCGACCGGGTTTGAGCAGGCCGCGTCGTTCTGCATCTTCAACCACCGCGAGGGCAATACGATCCTTGACGCTGCGCCCAGGATTTGCGGCTTCGATCTTGACGCAGATCGTCGCGCCGATCCCGTCAAGAACGCGGTTGAGCCGGACCAGTGGCGTGTGACCGACCGCTTGAAGTACGTTGGGAAGAAATAGGCAGGGAGTTGCCGAAGCTGATGCTGACCGGTAGGATTCGAAGTTTTATTAGACAGCTGCCGCTGCTTGACACAGCGAGACTTGGTGATGATCGGGAAAGAAAGAAAGCCATGGTGATTCTTTCTTTCGTTGGCCATGCCTATGTCTGGGGAGAAAAGGAAACGGTTACTTTGCTTCCATCATCCCTTGCCGTGCCGTGGCATCAGGTGGCGCGGATGCTCGGGCGCCCGCCGGTGCTCTCCTACGCCTCCTACGTGCTCGACAACTGGAGAAGAGTCGATAGCCATAATCCGATCGAGGTTGGCAATATTGTCCTGCTGCAGAATTTTCTCGGCGGTCAGGATGAAGAGTGGTTTGTGCTCATTCATGTTGCTATCGAAGCCGCCGCGGGTGCGGCGCTTGAGGCCATTGTTGCAGCGCAGCGGGCAGTCGTAGATGAGGAGCCGGAGCGAGTTGCCGACTCCTTGGCAACTATTGCCAGAGCGGTCGAGGCAATGAACAAAATCCTTTTGCGCATGCCGGAGCGCTGCGACCCTTACATTTATTTCCATCGTGTAAGGCCCTACATCCATGGCTGGGCCAATCAGCCGAACATTCCGTCAGGGGTAGTCTACGAAGGAGTCGAGGACTACGCGGGTGAGCCACAAAAGTTCCGTGGCGAAACCGGCGCGCAGAGTTCGATTATTCCCGCCTTCGACGCCGTACTTGGTCTGACGCACGCTGAAGATATGTTGCGCAGTTACCTAAACGAAATGCGTGACTACATGCCCCCCAGACACAGGGCATTTATCGAAGCGGTGGAGGCAAGACCTTCAGTGCGCCAGTATGTCCTGCGTCACAGGAGAGCGCGTCCGACGCTGCGCGATGCCTACAATGCCGCCATCGACGGGGTTTGCCGTTTCCGTTCCACCCATCTGGAATACGCGCACAGCTATATTAACAAGCAAAGCCGAGGAGATGCCCGCAATCCCAACTCCATAGGGACCGGCGGCACGCCGTTTATCCCCTACTTAACGAAGCATCGGAATGAAACAAAGTCACACCGGATTGCGTGAAGAAGTCGAAAAACAGTCGTGCCAGCTAGCGACCGAGGAAACCACAGAAGTGGTCCTAACCCATTTGGTTCAACAAATGATATCAACGACGATCGCGACTTCTTCGTCTTTCCGCTCCGCGAGATAGCGTAACATATCGCTCTTGGTGACAAGCCCGACTAGCCGTTTTCCTGAACTACGGGCAGGCAGCCAAGCTTCTTTTCCATCATCAAGCGCGCGGCGGCCCGGATCGAGGTATCGACGGGAACCGAGATTACATTTTTGCTCATGACATCCTCGATCTTGATAGAATCTACAAGGTCTCGTTGTTCGCGGGGACGAAGGTGCATAGCCTTGGCGAATGCGGAATGGAAGAGGTCCGCTTGGCTCAACACGCCGACCAGATGTTCTCCGTCTAGAATCGGCACATGCCGGATCCGTCCACCTGCCATCACGTCCTCCGCTAGACTCAGTTTTTTGTCCCTTTGCAGGCTGATCGGTGAGCTCATCATGATGTCCCGAACGCTCGGTTCCGCTTTGTAATGCACAACACCCTCCTTCGGCGAAAAATCTTTGCGCCTTTTACTGGTTCATCGGAAGCCATCAGTTAGTTCAATTCACTGCGAGCGAGCTGCTTCACGGAATCCACGGCATCGGGAAGAACAGGGGACTCCGGCCGACAAGCCCCGCGATCGCTTCGATCTCCTCCTTATCGAACCAAACGCCGCCGCAGACCTGGCAGCGCTCAAGGGGAAGTTTCATGAACATGTAGCTTTCCAAGACGCCGTGGCACTTTGGGCAATACAGCCGAAATGTATCGCCTTCTGGTTTATCGAGCTTTGTAAGCCGTTCTTTGAGTTGCGCGAGCAGCTCCTGATCCCTCGCCGCGAAGTAGATATCCTCTTTGGCGTGCTCGAGCAGCTTCATGAATTCGCCGAAACGATCCCTTTCGCCTTCCATATTTCTTCCCTCCTTGTCCCATTCGCCGAAAACATTTTCGCCTCATTTGACAATGCGAAAACCTTCGATGTCGAGAATGGATCCGATGCGCCGCCTCTTTGGTTTGATGATCGCTTCGACGCGGCGACCGACACTGATCTGGTCGGGTTCAGTAACATCGAGCAGATAGTGGAGCAGCACCGTGGTGGCACCGTCTAATCGCACGAGCGCCAAAGCTCGGGGGCGCCGTAGCGGTCTGCGATCACGGTCAACTTGACAAATCGTGTAACTCACGAGCCGGCCGGTTGGTTTGACTTCCACCTCCTCGGTGAGTGCGCCAAAACAGCGCTCGCAGAAGCAGCGCGCCGGCAGATAAACCTGCTTGCAAGCACGACAGCGAGTGCCGACTAGCTTGCCGTGCCGCTTGAGCGCGTCAAAAAAAATGTGGCCGCCGAGACCCGCTGTATACAAAGATGTCAGCGGGATTGCTCCTGGCCACGCGATATGATCGTCGTTTCGCGCTGATGGCGTCATTTAGGCTCCTTGGTTTGTCTGTCAGGTTCCCAATAGGCGATATCAGTTACGCTCCCTCGGCGCTGTGAAGGCGGTCGCCACACCGCACGCACCGGCATTCCAACCCGTACTTGCTTCGATGGCACCTTCTTGACCAGATGCAGGATGCCCATGCCGGGCGAAGCGCCAGCAATTTCGATGACCGCGGGGATCTGCGGTTGCTTTAAGCGCCGTACATTCCAGGTGACGTAGCAAAGAGAAAAGGTGAGAATCCTGCCGGTGTCTTTCACGTAAACCCATTCATCGGTCGGGCGAAAGCAGCGTTCGCAAAACATGCGTGGCGGAATCATAATGCGTTGACAGACATCGCAGCGACGAGCGATCAGCCGCCCGTGTCTGAGTTCTTCGAGATAGCGACCTATGGCTTCTCCGGTATCCCAACGGTAGCGCAGTTTCGGCATATAGGAAGTCATGAAAATCTTGCCGCCTTTCAATGTGCGTTTGTCGAGCGGCGTGCCGGGAAATTTGTCAGTCATAGCTTCGTCTGACATCCCTCTGTTGAGGTTCAAAGTTCAAGGTTGGAGAGAGACACGGACATTGAACGTTGAACATTGAACGATTTTATTCCGGTTTTTTCGTCCCCATAACGACGACCGTGCCAACTTGCATCAGATCTCCCCAAGCCTGTGCGACGCCGCGCTCGGGTTTGCCCGGCACCTGACGTTTTCCCGCTTCGGCACGGAGTTGCCAGAACAGCTCGCAGATTTTCATCATGCCAGCGGCCGCGATGGGGTTGCCGACTCCGAGCAGACCTCCCGAAGGGGTCACCGGCAAATCACCGTCGCGTTCGAACACGCCGTCAGCCAAGAGCTTCGGCGCTTGGCCTTTCGGCGCGAGTTGCAACCCTTCGAGGTGGTGTAGTTCCTTGTAGGCGAAAGGATCGTAGGGCTCGGCGATGTTGATTTCCTTTCGGGGCTCTTTGACGCCGGCCATCCGGTAGGCCATCCAGGCAGCCTTCTCGACATACTCGGGATAGGCAAGGTCGCGGTTGGTCCAATAGGCGCTATCCAAACACCAACCGACGCCTTGAATCCAGATCGGCTTCTCGGCGACGCGCCGGGCGACTTCCTCCGCGGCGATGACGATGGCCGCCGCGCCATCGCTGGTCGGACTCACCATTAGGCGATGGACCGGCCATGCCATGATTTCCGAAGCCAGAACGTCTTCCACGGTAAGCTCCGCGCCGAGCTGAGCAGCGGGATGGTTCAGAGCGTTGCGTTTGTTTTTCACCGAGACCCGGGCGATCTCTTCAACGGCAATGCCGTAGGTTTCCATATAACGGGTTTGTTCCAAAGCAAAGATCCAAAGCAGATTTGGTTTTAAGGGCTGTTCGGTGATGGGATCAAAGATCGTCAGAAACGCTGCCTGAGGATGGGGCTGACAAGTCGACATCTTTTCTTCGCAGACTACAAGCGCGGTGTCGAACATTCCCGAGGCGACCTGGAACCAGGCTTGAGCGACTGCGTACACACCGGTGCCGCCGCCGACGTAACATCGAAGAAACGGTTTTCGCCATCCACCGCAACCGTCGGAGAGATACTCACTTTTCATGTGCACGCCGTCGAAAGCGTCTGGCGCGCTACCGAGAACCACGCAATCGATCTGTTTGAGCTTCAGTTGACTTGAACCGAGAGCGGATCGGGCCGCGAGCCACGCAAGCTCCTTCGGAGTTTCAAGTGCGCGGTGCATGAACTTAGTCATGCCAGCGCCGATGACGGCCACTCTACGCTTAGACATGAGGAGGTTCCGATCCAAGTATGACCACCGCGCCACTCGTACTGGGTATGCCGCGCCATGATTGCGCCAGTCCGATTTTCGCGCGCGACAACTGGCGCTCGCCGGCCTGGCCGCGTAGCTGCAGCACCAGCTCGACTATGCGGTACAGCCCACTCGCTTCCAGCGGGAGACCCATACCCAACGCACCACCAGAGACGTTAACGGGCGTTCTACCATCTGGCCGGGTTTCGCCCGTCTCAATTGCTCGGCCGGCCTTAACGGGCGCGTCGTAGAGCCCGAGTGCGATCAAATGTTGCAGTTCCTTGTAGGCATAGGTGTCATCGACTTCAAAAAAATCGATGTTACGCGGCGCCTTAATACCCGCTTGATGGTAGGCCGCTTGAGCTGCGAGTCGGGCATATTCAGCATTACTCCAATGGCGCGATTCTATGGTCGGACTGTCACTGGCGAAGCCCGTACCTAAAATCCACGCGGGTTGGCTGCGAGCTTTGCTTGCCTTTGCTTCGTTTGCCAAGACGATAACCACGCAGCCGTCCGCGGTCTTGGCTAGCTCTCCTTTACGCAGCGGATAGGAGAGGTAAGGCGATGATTCGACGGTTGTTAGATTCGTCTCCAGAGGATAGGCCGCTAACGGATTATGTCGGGCGTTGAGCCGGTTCTTGGTCACCACTTCGGCGCAGTGTGACGCAGTGATGCCGGTTTGACTAAGAAACCGATTCATTTCCAAACCGGCTATGGCGTGCGGAGAAAAATCTAATGGCCGGTTGTAAACCGGGTCCAACGCATAGTCGAGCAGCCATTCGGGAGTCAAGATGTTGGAGGCTTTGCTATGGACCTCGGCGACGACAGTCTCCGCGATCCCGGCGCGAATTTGCATGAGCGCATCCGCGATACCGTGAAGCCCATCCTGCGTCAGCGTGTGCATCGGCTTTTGCACGGCGCCGAGTTGGTCGGGCGTGTACTCGTCGAAAATCGATATGCCTTCGTTGAGGTCTTCGGCACAGGTGACAAAGGAGTCGATCTCGTCAAAGCGAATCCCGGCGTCAGCGTAGGCTCTCTGAGCGGCTTCGAAAACGAGTTCTTTGAACGAACACCGTGGCGTCGTCGGCTGGAGTGGGGTAAAGCCGATGCCAATAATGGCGACCCGTTCCGACATGATGGGCCCGTCTTAGGCTACTTTTAACGAGGACGCGCCATTGCGCGGCTCTTTTGCGCGTGCTCTGAGCTCCCGCTTGAGCACCTTTCCGGCGGGATTCCGCGGTAGCGCATCGATAAACTCGACAAATCGCGGCGCTTTGTAAACTGCCATGCGCACGCGAGCATAATCGATCACCTCTTGTTCGCTAAGTGACTGGCCTTGTTTCAAGACGACGAAAGCCTTGACGGCCTCACCGGAAGCGGGATCTGCGATTCCGACTACGCCAACCTCACTGAGACTCGGGTGTTGCAGCAAGACCTCTTCCACTTCGCGCGGCCAGACTTTAAAACCGGATAAATTGATCATATCTTTGGCCCGGTCGACAAGATAGAAGTAACCGTCGCTGTCCACCTTTCCAATGTCACCGGTTAGAAACCAGCCGTCCCGGATGACTTCCGCTGTTTCCTCGGGCCGCCGAAAATAGCCCAACATCACGTTGGGTCCTTTGATGGCGATCTCGCCTTGCTCGTCCGGCGGCAGCGCGTGTCCTTCGGGATCCACGACCTTCATCTCCACATTTTCGATAGGAGTCCCGACGCTGCCCTCCCGATAGCGAACGTCGTGGTTATAACTGGCGAAAGGAGAGGTTTCTGTGAGGCCGTAGCCTTCATAGATAATTTGCCCAACCTGTTCTCTCCATTGACGGGCCACGGTTACCGGCATCGGCGCCGCCGCAGTGAAGCAATAGCGGACTTGGCCAAAGTGTTGTTCGATGTTTGGCGCCGCGAGCAAGCGCAGATAAACCGGCGGGACGCCAAAAAAGACCGAGACTCGGTTCGACTTTAGAGAATCGAGAATCTCATCGGGCTGGAATCGCTCATGAAGTACCAAGGTCGCGCCACAGTTGACTGATGCATTCATGATAAAATTTTGACCGAAGCAGTGAAAAAGCGGCAGGTAGCAGATGAGCCTGTCACTGGAAGACATTTGCGTATGAAGAACAGTCGCCGCGACGTTGGATCTGAGATTTCCGTGGGAAAGCAAAGCGCCTTTCGGTTTGCCCGTGGTCCCCGATGTGTAAAGGATGGCCGCACCTTCATCTTGCGCTACCTCGGCCGCTGGGCCGGACGCTGCGGCAAGGGGTAATAGGCCATTGATTCCAATGACGCCGGCACGCTCGGCGGCATCGATGCAGAGAATTTTTTTGAGTGAGGGAGTCTCGTTGACATCCGGCACTTGATCAAGGAGCCGGCTGGAGGTGACCAGTATCTTTGCTTCGGAGTCATTGAGAATGAATTTCACTTCGTCACGCTTGAGCATGACATTCAGCGAGACCGCAATCGCGCCGAGGCCCACCACGGCATAGTAAGAAATCACGAACTCAGGCCGGTTGGGGAGAAAGAGCGCCACGCGTTCGCCTTTGTGCAAATTCGCGATTTCCTTCAGGGCTGAACTCAAGCGATAGGCTTGCTCATAAAGCTGCGCGTACGTGATAGAATCGCTGCCAAATACGATGGCCTCCTTATCGGGGTAACGATTTTTGCTCCGTTCCAAGGCACTAAAGATGTTCATAAACTGCCCTCCAATTCGGGAATGGGGATCAGCCTTATTCGAATCAATTCGGAGATCCGCGCGATATCAACGTCCAGCGGTCTGTCTTTCTCTAAAATGGGCACCTCCTTTCTAACAGTCTCAAAGATGGCTCGATTACCGATTCCCAAGTTGTTGCCGCCGCCCCGCAGGTCTATGGCCTGGCAAGTGGCCAGCAGTGAGATCGCGGCGGCATCTTGCGCCATTGCTGTCATATCCATCGCCGTGAGCGCCGCATGCGTGCCAAGACTGATCATGTCCTGATTGTATTGTTCGGTCGGCAAGGTATGTATCATGCTCGGGTTGGCCAAGTGACGCATCGCGCAAACCAGACTCGTCAGACACAGCTGCATGCCTTTAAAGCCCGACGACACTCCCGGGTTGCGCGATAGATTCGGAGGAAGCCCGTTGCTGAATCTATCATCGACGAGCATGGCCATGATCGCGTGAAGCCAATTGGCCAGGGTCGCCAGATCGATTTTCCAACTGTCGAGCGCGCGCGCAACATGGCCGCCGTAGAAATTGCCTGTGTGGTAAACACGGCCCTCTAGCGGGTCGATTAGCGGATTGTCATTGACCGAGTTGATCTCGCGCTCCAAAACGAGGCGATGCGCGCGCAAAGCATCGAGCACGGGGCCGATTCCCTGAGGCGCACAGCGTAATGAATAGGGAGTCTGGATCGCTTCTTCGGAGCGGATCGTCTTTCCCTCGGCCGCGCTGCGAGTCTCGCCGATCTTGGCCCGAAGCTCATCGAGATTGGGGATATAACGGCTGTCGCGCAGCAGCTTGCGGCAGATCTCCGCCGCTTCCATCTGCCCTGGGTGATTCTTGGCCCGATGGATAACTTCTGAAAACGGGTCATCGGTGGCCTTTAGCGCCTCGACGGCTAAGCTCGCGCAGGCGAGCACAAGGGGGGCGAGATGGGCGCCGTCATGAATCACCAGAGCAGCGATGCCGGTCATCACGGTCGTGCCGTTGATCAGCGCCAAACCTTCTTTCGCCATGAGTTTGGAGCGCTGCACCTTGGCGTTTTGCAGCGCTTCGGCGGCGGCGAGCTTTTTGCCCTGATAGAGGACTTCTCCTTCGCCCAGCAAGACGCGGCCGATATAGGCGGAGGGAATTAAATCCCCGCTGGCTCCCACGGAACCGTAACGGGGCACGACCGGCGTAATCCCGTGGTTCAGGAGATCGAGCATTCGTTCGATGATCTCCACTCTTACGCCAGAAAGCCCTTTGGCTAGAGCGTTCGCTCTCAGGAGCATGGCTGCGCGGACGGCGTCCTCGATGAGCGGCTGGCCAACACCGCAGGTGAGGCATCGGAGGAGATTTTCTTGATGGAAGGACAGATCATTTTGGGGAATGAGAAAGCGCACGTTGCCGCCGAATCCCGTGTTCACCCCATAGATGATCTCTCCGGCCGTTAGTTTTTTTTCTAACAACTGCCGAGACGCGGAAATTTTATTTCGTACGTCGATGTTTGAAGTGAGTTCGACGCGGATATTTTGGCGGGCTACCGAAGCGACCTTCTCGATCGTCAGGCCATCTCCGCAGATTTCTATCAGAGAGGGATTCATGCTTATGAGACCCCCCGTCACCTATGTTCATTATAGCATCCAACATTTAAAATGAAATAAAACACTTCGGGGGGATCGGGTGGAAATAAAATGTGATTGAAACCAGGAGAGATGCCGACGCGTTAGGAGTCGCGACGCGATAAAGTGTGCGTTGCTGTGCCGTAGAAGCTCTCGGCCGCTTCCATCAGAGTTTCAGAAAGGGTGGGATGGGGATGCACAGAGTCGGCGAGGTCTCGCGCGGTGGCGCCCATCTCGACCGCCAGCACGCCTTCACTGATCAGCTCGCCGGCGCCGGCGCCGGCGATGCCCACGCCCAGGATGCGCTCGCTATCGGGGTCAATGACGAGCTTGGTCAGGCCGTCGGGCCGGTCGAGTGTGAGCGCGCGGCCGGAGGCGCCCCACAAAAATTTGGCCACCTGGATCTCGATGCCTTTTTGTTTCGCTTCGGTTTCCGTCAAACCGCACCACGCGACCTCGGGGTGAGTGTAAACAACCGCCGGAATCACGATGTTTTCAAAGGCGCTCGGTTCTCCGAGCATCGCTTCTACAGCGATCTTGGCTTCTTTCGACGCTCGGTGCGCGAGTAAAGCGCCGCCGTTAACGTCGCCGATGGCGTAGATGTTCGGGTCTTCGGTCTGCTGCTGCGGGTTGCACTGAATGAAGCCCTTGTCGTCTTTGGTGACTTTCGTATTCTCGAGACCGAGATCGGCGTAATTGGGTGAACGGCCGACGCTGACCAGCACGCGGTCGTAAAGTTCTTCACGTGACTCTTTGTTCACTTCCATGGTTACTTTGATTTGCTTGCCGGCAGTGGCCATCTTCAGAACTTTGGTATTGACGCGAATCTCCTTGAAGGCCTTTTGTGCCGCGCGCGCCACCGGACGAACCAGATCGGGGTCAATGCCCGTGAGAATCGAAGGCAACGCTTCGAGTACGACGACCTTACTGCCTAGGGCGGCGTACACCGTGCCGAGCTCCATGCCGATATAGCCGCCGCCGACGATCAGGAAATCCTGCGGGATGTCCGGCAGCTCCAAGGCTTCGGTCGAAGTCATGATCCGTTTGTTGCCGAGATCGAAAGCATTCGGCATTGTGGGTTTCGAGCCGACCGCGATGATCGCTTTCTGATAGCGAATGAATTTTTGGCCTTCGCTGGTCTCGACCCTGAGCGTCTGGGAGTCTTCGAAATGACCTCGACCGTGAACAACCTGTACGCCCCGGTGTTGAGCCAGGCCTCTGAGGCCTTGGCCAAGTTTTTCCAGAATCGCCTCTTTCCAGTTTCGCAGTCGATCGAGGTCGACTTTTGGCGACCCAAACACAATGCCGCGGTGCGCGGAGTCCGTCGCCTCACGGAGAATTTCAGTCGCGTGGAGCAGCGCCTTTGAGGGGATGCAGCCGACGTTGAGGCAGATCCCCCCCAACCGCCGATTTTGCTCGACGAGCGTGACCTTTTTCCCCTTATCGGCGGCGTAAAAGGCGGCCGTGTATCCGCCCGGTCCGGCGCCAAGTACTAAGATTTCCGTATTGGTCGGTTCCATAGATGAATTCTACCTTAGCAGCAGGTCGGTTTCTTCGAAGGATTCAAGACCGGCGATTATATCCTTTAAAAAGCGCACAGCGTCCGCGCCATCGAGGACGCGATGATCGTAGGCGAGACAAAGCGGCAGGATGGTTCTAATGGCTATCTTGCCGTCGAGCGCTACGGGTTTTGCCTTACCTTGACCGATGCCCAGGATCGCCACCTGTGGTGCGTAGATGATCGGCGTAAAATGGTCGCCACCGATGCTGCCTTGATTAGAGATCGTGAACGTGCCGCCCTGAAGCTCCTCGATGGAGACT
>VBKY01000600.1 GCA_005879255.1 Deltaproteobacteria bacterium | reverse complement strand
AGACGGAAGTATAGATGCGCTTCTTCCTTGGTTGGCTTGCGCCATGCTCCGCGGACCTCAAAGCCGCGCCGCTTGGTGATCAACAACCAACAGCCGAACAGAACGGCGGTCCAGATAAGCGCGTCGTGGAGGGAGGATGCAGACGTAGCTTGGCCCGTCACCGCGAATAACCAAAGCGGCGCCAACAGCGCCATGACGAGGCCGAAGGCGTAGTAACGGTTCAGATAGGCGATCATAAAGAAACCTGAGCCGGTTTACGCCGGATCTTTCGCCAGCGAATCCAACAATTCGGGGGTGACTTCCGCGAGCGATGCACAAATTCGAGTTGCCTTGGAAAGATCATGATGCCGGGTGTGCTCGTTGGGCACGGCGATACAGCGCATTCCGGCATGATAAGCGGCTAGCACGCCTTTCTCGGCGTCTTCTAAAACCAAGCATTCCGATGGCTTTGCGCTTAACTGTCTGGCCGCTTTCAGAAATATGTCCGGCGCGGGCTTGACTCTCGCAACGTCCAAACCAGTGACGATGACTTCAAAATAATGGGCGATGTTGAGCCCGCGCAAAACTCCGTCGACGGCATCGCGATAGGATGACGAGGCCAGGGCGATTTTCTTTGTGCCGTGAAGCGCGTTTAGGAGCTCCAGCGCGCCGTCCATCGGGCGCAGCGACGAGCCCAGTAAAGTTAGATAATGCTCCGACTTGCGCACCCGCACAGCGTGGGGATCTAGGTCTGAACAATGCACACCGACCCACTCAACAATGCCTTTGCCAGAGCGAACCCAATGTTCAGCATAGTCAGTTTCGCTCAGGCTAACGCCGTGTTCCCACAGCGCCGTCTGGTAAGCTCGGCAATGGAGACGTTCGGTGTCGGCCAGAAGCCCGTCCAAGTCAAAAATGACCGTGGTGATCATGGTAGCAGGGCGAACCCAGGAGATATTTTAATGGAGTTTTGCGACGTTTTCATCTGGCGGGTCGAGACGGTTCTAAGATGGAAGATCCGGCCGGATAAAAAAAGGGCCCGAACTCATGCGAGTCGGGCCCTTGAAACACGCGGAATTAGAAGGTCAGGACGGCTGTCCTGGCTGTTTGCGGAACTGATCGTGGGTGGAGCGGACCAGACTCTTAAGCTGGTCTTGTTGTTGGGCGGTTAACACGGAGCGGCCGTTTTCAAGCGCCTCGACCCGCAAGTAGCGAAGTTCGGAGCGGTACTTCTCGGCCTCTTGGATTTTGGCTTTGATCTGAATCAAGTTGGCCGGCGTTTGTTGCGTGAGAGTGGCGATTTCCTTTTCCATGGCCGTTAGTTGCTGTTGAGGCGAGGTAACTTGGCTCTGGTAATGGGTTCTAATCTTTTCCAAATTGCTTACCTGCTCAGTCGTCAATTTGAGCTCGTCTTTGTGCTTGAGCGCGATACTGATCAGAGGCGCCCCGGCAAATCCGCCGAGCATGCGATCACCATGGGTGAACGGCCTTTTGCCAGGTACCTCCTGTGCCGCTGCCATCGGCGTGTTGAAGACTGCGAGCGCCGACATGGCGGCGAATAGTGTGGTGCCAATAATCAGTTTACGGACTTTGTTCATATACCCTCCTCAAGGGTGATCGGTTTTGTTTGATTGATTAGACGAAGTTCGGGACAAAAAGTTTACGACTGGGTCAAAAGCTGAAAGTATTGGGCAATACGAGGCGATTCCGACCGGATTTCAGGTTTGGCGGCAATGACGCGAATGGTCGGGCTGCCTTACCGTCCGCCTGGCCCTATTCTTTGCCCCCGCCCGAAGGTTGCGCGGACCCACTTTGGGCGCCGTTGACGTGATTTCGTAGATCCTTGCCGGCGCCGAGGGAGTACGGTTACTCGGTATGTAGTCGATTGAACTCGTCGGCATTTTCTGCCGCGTAACCTTTTTTGTCCGTCGCCGGAAATAACGGTGAAGCCGCCCACCAGCTTGAGCTGGTGTGTTTTGCTGAGCATGCGGTCATTTTCGTATAGAGA
>VBKY01000599.1 GCA_005879255.1 Deltaproteobacteria bacterium | reverse complement strand
CAACTCAAGTATCGCGGCAAAGTGGGCGATACGGTGACGCTTGAGCAAGCCTACGAAGCGGCGCGCAACTGCGCGCTCAACCATCTCGCGATTATGAAGGCGGCGCTCGGCGACTTGGATCGTGTCCAACGTATCGTCAAAGTGCTCGGCTATGTGAATGTGGCGCCGGGATTCACCGATATGCCTAAGGTCGTGAACGGCGAGTCCGATTTGCTAGTTCAGCTCTGGGGCAAGGAGGGGCAACATACGCGCGCCGCAGTCGGCGTGGCTTCACTCAGTCAGGAGTCGCCAGTCGAGACGGAAGTGACCGTACTGGTTAA
>VBKY01000598.1 GCA_005879255.1 Deltaproteobacteria bacterium | reverse complement strand
ACGCGGCCATTCGCGCGATATCCGAAGCGTTGTTGTTCAGTCCGGTAGCGACCACGCTGCCGGCCGTCAATCCGACACTAACCCGAATGGAGCGAGCGCGGCCACCGGTGCGGTCACAACCGCTCCCGGCATCGTGCCACCGTTACGAACGATGGGCCGAACCGATGTTTGAGCGCAGGCCATGCCTAAAATGAGAAGCGCAGCGAAAAGAAAGTTACGGCCCAGTTGGGAACAAAGATTGGCCGAAAAGCGCGCTGGTAGACGTCGAGCCATGGTAAATCTTACCAGATGCTCGAAGCCGCCAATAGGGA
>VBKY01000197.1 GCA_005879255.1 Deltaproteobacteria bacterium | reverse complement strand
TTGGATTATTGGGCGGAGTGGGCATTGTCAATGCCTACGTCAACGGCGCGACGGACTTGGTGTTCATCGGCAGCATCAAGAACATCATGACGCAAAGCGTGCTGGCAAAACCGGATATTACAAAGTTGGAACAGCTGAAAGGCAAGAGGATCGGCGTAACGCGCATCGGCAGCAACACGCATTTTTTTACGGTCCAAGCATTTCGCCGCGCGGGCATGAATCCGGACAAAGATATCACTTTCATCCAGACTGGAGGCGAGGCGGAGACGTTGGGTGCGCTCGTATCCGGACGTATCGATGCCGCGACGCTATTACCGCCGAGTGATGCCCGAGCGATCTCACAAGGCTTTCGCTATGTGGTTTTCGGTCCCGATATCGGTATTCCTTATGCAGCATCGACGATCACAACTCGCCGGTCGATTATTGCCAAGCGGCCATTTGTGGTCGGCCGATTCATGCGGGCGATGGCGGAGGCGTCCAAATCGATGCATAAAGACAAGGAGCTAGTGTACCGGGTTATGGAAAAGCAGCTCCGGATAAAGGATCGGGCGATTTTGGATGCCAGCTATGCGATCGAGATGAAGGTCATGGAACCACGCCTAGAATTAAAAGCGCAGGCGATTCAGCCGATGATCGATGAAGTCGCCCGGACCAATCCGCGCGCTAATGAAATCAAACCTCAGGAACTGATGGACCGGCGCTACCTAGCGGAGATGGAAAGCAGTGGTTTCTTCAATCAGGTGTGGGCGGAGAAGCGTTGATGCATAGCCGAGAATCGAGAATAGAAAATGGCAGATAGAGGATCGGAGTTCGCGATCCTCGATTCTCCATCCTCCCCTCTTTTAAATTGAACCAATTCCGCGCGTTCTCGCCGAGCACGTGGCGGAGTTGGTCTTCGGTCATGCCCGGGATCTTCTTCACTTCGCGCACGGAGTCGGGAAACTCGGAGTCCCAGTGGCGGTAATCGGACGCGTACATCACCTGGGTGATGCCGATGGTATCAAGGACGTAGGGTAAAATCGATTCTTCGGGCTCGCAAGTAAACGCGACTTGGGAGCTCTTGATGATCTCGGAAGGTTTGCGTTTGAGCAGCGGCCACTGCGGTCCGAGCTTGTGAAAATGCTCATCCAATCGTTCCATCCAGAAAGGCAGCCACCCGCAGGCGCCTTCCATGAAGCCGACTTTAAGTTTGGGATAGCGGTCGAATACCCCTTCACCGATCATGTGCATGAGCGCGATCATCAATTCGAAGGGAAACGACGTCATGTGCACATAGCTATATTTTTCCATGCGCTCGCTGCCGGCGCCCATGACGCCCCAGACGCCATACTGCCCGTCATGTTCGGTTTGCGGGTGAACTGACAAGGGCATGCCGATCTCTTGCGCCGCGGCATAAACCGGATCGAACATGCGGTGGCCTAAATTGATGCCATAGACGTTGGTCGGTAGCATAGCGGTAACGATGGCGCGATGCTGCGCCAAATACTCCAATTCCTTCACAGCGGATGGGGGGTCTTGCACGGGAATCAAGCCGACGCCTTTCAGTCTTTTCGGGTCAGGCGCGAGATATTCTTCGACGAGCCAGCGGTTCACGGCATGGCAAATCACGGCGGCGAGCGGCTTGTCGGCCATGCCGTTAACCATCAGCGCGATGGAAGTTCCGAAGATAATCGCGACGTCGATACCTTCTTCGTCCATATCGGGCAGTCGTTTCAACGGATCGGTCATGCCCGGGCGGCTACGCTCAATGTGACTGGCGAATACGGCGCAGCGGTCGGTGCCGCCGCCCCATCGTCGTCGTCCGGCGAGCCGGCCCTCGATCATTAAATGGGAATAGCCGCTGCTGTCTGTCACGCGACTGGGCGCCAGGTGGGCGAGCTCCTTGGGCATCCATTTGGCGAGTTCGTTATCCGGTTCGTTACAATGGCCATCGGCATCGATCACGATATGGGTCGGCATAGTCGCTCCTTGGCGGGCGCGGGGAAAAGTTTGATTACTTCCTAATCGGCTTCGTTAGGAATTGCAACCAATTCCGCGAAAGCATAACGTTTATAACTGATTTTCCGATCAGAAGGAACGGCGAGCGCCGGGCCAGCAAATGAAAAATATAGCCCTACCTTTGTTGATGGTTTTATTGCTTGTGGATAGCGCCGATGCCGCCTGGCTATTGTGGAAACATAATTTCGTAACCCGACGCGTAGAGGGCACTCCCCGAGGTCTGAGCGCGGAAGGGGACGTCAACAAATGGGAACTGCTCAATGCCGTAGACACTCGAAAAGAATGTCTGGCAGCACTGCGAGTAGAGCACAAAAAAGCCTACGACGGACTGGTGTCGATTTATCCGAACGAACCGGTATCACAGTCGACTCTAGCGGACGGCATCAGCGCATCGGTGTCCACCGGCGCAGAGAAGGGGGGCGGGTCATCGGCTAAGACGACCCAGCTATACTATGAATATACTTTTTGGTGTTTGCCGGCCGGCGTCGACCCGAGAAGCACCAGGCCCGTCAATGAAAAGAAGTAATTTGCCAACTTCTATTGAAGTCGCGATGCGATCCTGAATTCGAAACCGGTCGTGGGGAGACCGAAACCGCACCGCGTGGTCAAAAAACGATCGAAATCTAGATCCGTGGAAAATTTGAAGCGCACCGCACCCGTTTGCTCCCAAAGCTCCCGCGACGGCACCTGGCACCGGCCGCAATCAATTCCTTTGTCACAATCCTGTGGCGGGGATCCTGTGGTGATGATCGCGGTCGTGCCGATTCTCGGATCGGTCCCGCGCGCGTTGGCACGGACCAGTACGCCTTTGCCCAGATAGTCAACGCCGGGAAATTTGCGAGCAGCGCGGTCGGGATTTAGGTCGACGGGCGCTTCTGAGAGGACCCCGCTAAGAATCTCGTGGGTCTTGGCGTCGAATTCGACTTCCTCCCCGGTAGGTAGCGTCACGAGATTTCGGTTCTTGACGTTTACGATGGCCGGCAAATAACTGCGCGGGAAAAAATGCATCAGACTGTTCATGAGTTCACTCAAGCGGAATTGCTTATCGCGTGACGCTGCCCAATCCACGACGAGGAGATGGACATCCTGCCTGGCGCGATCATCGAAGCGAAACTGAAAGTCGCGGGTGAAAAATTGATTTTTTGCGGCGTCCCGCCGCGGCGGAAGTATGCGGTTGCCGCCATAGTTGGAAAATTCAAATCCGACAATCTGCCCTTGACGGGTATTTCGGTACTGCCAAGCTGCGCCGTGCGGCGGTTCACCGGGACGGCTGCTGATCATCGTGTTGTATTCCAGCCGACGTGACGCCAGATCTTTTTCCGGTATGCCGACGATCGATTCGGGCAGCAGCCTTGGAATTGCCACCATGCCCGGTTTTGCGGGTGCCTCGACTTGAGCGGCGGGAACTTGTGGCTCGGGCGGGGGCTCGATTTTGATGGTCGGCGAAGCCTCTGGTCCCTCCGGTGGCGCCTCAGGAATCTTTGCCGGCGAAAACGGCTGGCAGGCTGCTAACAATAAAGCCGTCATTAGGCCGGGAAGCAACGCCATGATCGTTGGTCGAAGCATTGTTCTTATAATTAAAGCAAATTTCGTATTTCTGTTATATGAGTTTGTCTAATCTTTCACTGAACCGCAATGTCTATGCCTTTCAATCGGCTCATTTGACCTATGAAGAATGCGGAATTTTACGCAAGAAGAGGTATTTGCAGAAACAAAAAAATTCTCCATTTTCGATTTGTGAGCGTTCGCGCGACCTAGCCGCGGACAATTTTATTCGCGGACTTCGATGCCGCTGAGCTGTGTGGCCAGGCTACCGGCGGTCATTACGTGACCCGGCGATACAGGCAGGCCGGCGGACTTTAACGCCTCGGCCACCCAGGTATTGCAAGTTCTTAACAAACTGAACTTGCGAGTTGCCGGATAAAATCGGCTGTGGGCGACAAGGCCGGGGCTGGCTCGAGCTCGGCCGTTCGGCTGCGGACGCGAGAAAGTATCGGAGATATACTCGAGCAATCGAGCATGGGCGTCAGCCGCTAGTCGCAGCTGGACGACTTCACCACTTCGATAAAAACTCTGTACATCACCGCTAAAACCGACAACGTGGAGAACGCTGCCACTCGACCAAAACGCCGCCTTAATCCCAGTGAATATGCCAGCATTCGGATCGGGAAAATAGTCCTTGTCGCCCCAGCTGAATTCGATAAATTCCGCGTCGGGAAAGTCAACCAGTTCGGGCAGAGAGTCGAGTGCGATATCGCTTTTGGGCAGAACGATAGCGGCATGCCAGGTGTCGTGAACGACGAAGACGAGTTTGCATGTCGACTCTTGCGTCGTACAAGCCCAATGCGCAAGCGCAGACGCGCAGCTCACGGTCAGCAACAGCCAGATCAAAACGCCGCGTAAGATCATTCAACGAACGCTAGTTGAGGATACGGTCGGAAGCCGACAGCTTACTGGAAATGCGAGATTATCTCGACTTCCAGTTATTTCTCAAATGGTTTAGAGGTCAAGGCACCGTTTGGCGCCGTTCCAGGCGTAAAGTGAGGCCGTTTCGCTTAATGTAAACTCGCGCCGAATCTTTTCGCTTAGTGATTTGCTCGATCAAGGTCATCAGCGGTTTGGAGGTTTGTGCGTAATCTTGTCCCGGGCCCGCGGCTTTCATTGCTGCCACGGCGTCTTCCCCAGCGAAATAGCGCAGCAATCTCTGGTCGTCGCTGACTCCAGCGCCGCCAAGTTTTGCGCGAAATTCTTTGACCGACATTTCAGGTGGTTCTAATTTGGCCAGTTCTTTGGCTCTCGGCAGATTGAGGAGTCGGTCTTTTAGATTGACGTCTATTGATCGAGCTTCTTCCTCGCCCCAAAAGCCGAGCGTATAGAGTAGGACTTCATCGGTCACTTCCTTGTAGCGCGCGCCGACCATCGCGTTAATGGCGGCTTGCACGCCGAAGAACTGGGAGTATGGCGTCACCATGATTGGGTAACCAAACTCGGCGCGCACCCGTGAAACTTCTTCGAGAACTTCGGGCAGCTTGTCGAGTTTGCCGAGGTTGGCAAGTTGAAAGCGAAAGTTCGAAATCATACCTCCCGGCACCTGGTGCAGCGGATGAAGCGCATCGTATTCGAGCGGCCTGCCGATTGGCAGATTTTCCCGCTTGGCGATTGCCGTGAAATGTTCGCGCACCGGCTTGATGATCTCTTCATCGACAGCCGTCGTATAACCTAAAGCGCGCGCGTTCATGGCGACATTGAAAACGGAGGGATTGGACGAGCCGTCGGCGAGCGGAGGAATCGCCGTGTTGATCGACGTGACGCCGAGCTTGATCGCTTCCAGACAACAGAGAGAGCCCAGCCCGGTATTGCAGTGGGTGTGGAATTCGAGCGGTTTGCCGTTGACTTCCCGTAAAATCAACGGCACGAGTCGGCGCGTCGCTTCGGGCGTCAGCAAACCGCCGGGGTCTTTGAAGCAAATGCGCGCGACGTCAAGCTTGGCCGCTTGCCGGGTTCGTTCGACAAAATAGTCATCGGTGTGCTTCGGCGAAATCGAGTATATGACATTCAAAATAGTCTTAAGGCCGGCCCTCTTGGCGGCATCTACTGCCTGCTTCCAGTACGACGGCGTGTTCGACGGGTCTGACGTTCGAAGCTCGCTTATGCCGTTGGCGGCCAAGCGCTCGAGCCAGAGATCGGCGACAGCCAAAGGGGTTATCTGAAATGCCAACATGGCGCGGCTGCGGATGCTTCTAAGCGGGGTTTTTTTGATGCGCTGGCGCAGGAGCCGAAGACGTTCCCATGGGTCATCCTTTAGGTCGCGCACGCATTTTTTGTAGAAGGCGGATGACATAACCTCGATCGCTTCAAAACCGGCACGGTCCAACCGCTCAGCGACCGGTAGCATCATTCCCGTACGCATGTTCGATGCCCATAGGCTCAATTGTCCGTCGCGCAAGGTGGTGTCGACGAAGAAGATTTCCCTCGGACGTGTTGGCTGCTCGCTCATGTTTTAGCTTATCTTTCGTGAAGAGAGTGGCGCGCGGTCGGAGTATTGGAGTGTTGGAGTGTTGGAGTAATGGGTATGCGCTCCACCTCAACACTCCAATAATCCCTTACTCCAATCTGCGTCTTTTCAGTATCCCTCTTTGCGCAGCTTGTCGAGAATGCTCGTGTCGATGAAATCGCCAGACTTGATTTTGCCCGCCCCGGGATTGGCCGCACGCTCTTGTTTTAGAAACAGATCGACGCCTTTCTCATCCGGGTACAAATCGCGATCGAGCTGAGCGAGAAGAACATCGCGGTAGTAAGATTTCACGAAAGCTTCGTCGCTGATCTGCAGATGACGGCTAAGGATTTTGATTGTGCCGTCGGCGTTGGACCAAACGTATCTGGTGGCATCGAGGAGTCCTTTGAGGCTGTTCTCCACGACGCGAGGATTGTCCCGGATATAACTGCGCCTGGTAAAGTAGCCCAACGAAAAATAATGGGGAATCACCGACGAGAAATCCAGCACCGGACGGAATCCCAACTGTTGTGCGCGCAGGGTGAAAGGCGGGCTGAGAACCACTCCGTCGACGGTACCCGATTGGAGCATAGCAAGCCGTGTCGGCTGTCCCCCCAGGCTCTGGGTAAAAATAATGTCCTTACCGACCTGCATGCCGAGCTTGTCAAAGACGAGACGGCCGGCATAATCCGTGCCGCTGCCAAAATTGCCGATGGCGATTTTCTTGCCGCGGAGCTCTTGAACCGATTTTATGCCATCGCGAGTAATCACGACAAAATCAACGCTATTGCTAAGAGCTCCGATGTAAACAAAGTCGGAACCACCAAGATTGGCGCGAAGCACGGCAGCAGGAGCTGCAATAGCTATCTGGATGTTTCCAGCCAGCATTCCCTCCACAACGCTTTTGCCGCCAGGGATGTAAACTACGTTGACGTCCATCCGATGTTTCTTGAAGAAACCGACGTCGTTAGCGATCCAGAGCGGCGATTGAGTACCAATTAACGAGCTATAAGAAAAAGTGATTTTCTGCGCTTCACCGGCGCCAGCCGTGAAAAGTAAGCATAAGAGTGCAAATAACAGAAGAATTCGAACCCGAGCCATGAGCACCACTCCCATCGTCCGGCAAACAGAAATAGTATATCACGCGATGAGTAATAGGTGGAATTATTCTATATTCACGTACGCTCTAACCCAATCGTGGGGGGTCGCCGTGTGTCCTTGACCGGTGATATCTTCGGCAAGGAATACATCCCCGGGCAAGAAGGTCTCACGAGCTCCGTTGCCAAGTCCAATGTCGACACTCCCGGAGAGGGTAATGACCCAGCGGCGACGTGGCGCGCGGTGATAGTCAACGATATGGGGAGCAAAATCGTTTCTGAACAACAGTCCCGTGGCCGTCCGCGTGGAGTTGAAAAACTCTGAGGCTCGGCTCGAATCCAGTGGCTCAAAATGCGATTGGCCATCGGCGCCTGAGTAGAGTCGATAAAATTTCATGTTGGCCTCCTGATGGATTGATGGCGCGGCTACTGCCGACGACTAATACTGGATTAGTGAGATGAAATACTACGAATACGTCAGCCGGCGGGTCTGTTCTTGACCGGATAAACTTTGATCAATAACCTAGCCCGTGTCGCGAGGGTGACTCAATTCACCCTCGCGAAAGCCGATACGCTTAAGCCTGCAGAAAAGAGTGGATCACGCCCCAAAGCGTATATAGGGCTGTGAAACCGATAGTTCCCCAGATGATACATTTTAGCCACAGCGGAAACTCTTCCATTTTATTCTCCTCGGAAAGCGCCAATGCTTTCGATTGCCCAACGTCTATGAGAATGCAGCGGCGGGATTAATGCTGCCTGGAGCTCTCACCACTAGTTGCACGAGCCGACGGTCGGGGAGGAGATACTAAATCAAAAAGGCTCCCTTGAGTTTGAAAAGTGCCAACACTTTTTTATTGAGACTACTATGACTCTTGCTATCGAAGCAGCAGAAAATAGTCGCGGCTGTCGTGGCTGCAAACGGATATTGTAAATTTTTTGATAGCGGCGAGCTGAAGACAATATTACTATCGTCGTCGAATATTTCGCCGATGGATTTAGCAGTTTCCTGTGAACCGACCGCCGCACAATAGCGGTTCTGCGGACTGGAGCGCGGCGGCGAATCCGGGATGACTAGCGGAAGAACCAAAGCTAAGGCGATGACGATTTTTATCATTATGGCACTTGGTCAAATTACTGCATAGTGAAGGATCGAATAACACGGCGTTTCTTAGGTTCTAAACTCATGGACGGACTGCTCGATGTTCTCTAGGTACTTCACTACCGCTAAAATGTCTACCCAGGAGGCAAGGCCGCAGCCAAGCGGTTGGACTGGCGGCCGTGCCGGACATTCCTGTCAGGACTAGCATTCGATTACGCCAACCGGCTACGTGTGCGACAGGATCGTAAATCGATTGATGGACTTGATTACCACGAGAAGGCTTTCGGTAAGCCGCCACGGGAGAGTTTTTGCGATCGTCAAGCTTTCTGGCTATCTACCGCTAGATACTCTCTTTCAATTTTCTGCCAGTCATCCAAGCCGACGACCTGATCGCGCTCTTTGAAGGTTGTTAGTGAGTCATCGATCGATTCCGTCGTGCCTTCGCGTTTGAGTGTTTCGAGCGCTCTTCTCATGGCGTGAATCGCCGCCCTCTGAGTCTCAGACGGATAAATCGCGATGCGGTAGCCGATCTCTTGCAAGCGCTGCATCGGCAGCATCGGAGTCTTGCCGCCTTTGAAAACATTGACGAGGATCGGGACATTGGGGATTCGGCGCGGGATTTCAGCTAATTCGTCTTCCGACTGTGGCGCCTCGACGAAAATCGCGTCAACGCCGAGTTTGGCGAACGCACGCCCGCGTTTGATCGCGTCGTCGAAGCCATTGACTCCGCGAGCATCGGTTCGTGCAATAATACAGAAATCAGGATCCGTGCGGGTCGCCAGCGCCGCTTGCAATTTCTTTTCCATCTCCGCCAGTGGTATGACTTCCTTGCCATCCAGATGACCGCAACGCTTGGGCGTGATCTGGTCTTCGATATGAATCGCGGCGACGCCGGCGCGCTCGAATTCACGCACCGTGCGCACGAGATTGACGACATTGCCGTAGCCGGTGTCCGCGTCGGCGATAATGGGAATCTTTACCGTGGCAACGACCTGGGCGGCACGGTCGATGGATTCCGACAGCGTGACCAAACCGATATCCGGTATGCCCATGCTTCTCGCCACCGCGCCACCGCTCAAATACGCCGCTTCAAATCCGGCCTCTTCGACGAGACGGGCAGAGAGGCCGTCGAAGCAACCCGGGGCAACTAGCAATTTGTCGCGTTTCAGCAGCTGTCGAAGCGTTTGTCGTGAGTTCATGTGATACCTCAGATTAATTAAAGTGCTTTCGAGTTCTGCGCCGAGTTAACTTAAGACCGTCAGTGCTACTCGATGGACTTGACAATCCACATATCGAGAAATTTATCGACCGGCATTGGATGCAAACGCTCGGCATCGCGACAAACATCCATGATCGCTTGGCGCTGTGGCGGAGACAGTCGCGAGGCGAGATTGGCTGCGAATTTCTTGATCAATAACGGTATGCCTTCAGCGCGGCGGCGGCGGTGGCCAACGGGATACTCCACCGCAACTTTCTCCGTCGCCGATCCGTCTTTGAAAAATACCTGGACGGCGTTGGCGATCGAGCGTTTTTCCGGATCCAGATAATCTTTCGAGTATTGCGGGTCTTCGAGGCAGACCATTTTGCCGCGTAACGCATCGATGCGCGGGTCCCGGGCGACGGCATCTTCGTAGTGATCGGCAGTGAGCTCGCCAAAAATTAATCCGACGGCGGTCATGTATTGAATGCAGTGGTCGCGGTCGGCCGGATTGTGCAGCGGTCCGGTTTTATCGATGATGCGAAGCGCAGATTCTTGCGTCGTGATTTCGACTTTATCGATTTCATTCAAGCGATCCTTGATCAGTACGTGGAGTTTGAGGGCGCATTCTACCGCCGTCTGGGCGTGAAATTCAGCGGGAAACGATATTTTAAACAGCACGTTCTCCATCACGTCGCAGCCCAGCGAGCGACCGAGCACAAAAGGTTTACCGTTGAAAAGCACGTCGTAGAATCCCCAATGTTTGGCTGATAGCGCCGACGGGTAACCCATCTCGCCCTGCATGGCCATCAGCGCAAGGCGCACGCCGCGGCTGGTGGCGTCGCCGGCCGCCCACGACTTACGGGGACCGGTGTTGGGCCCGTGTCGATATACGCGCAACGCGCCGCCGTCGATCCACGCATTGGAAAGCGCACTGATGATTTGCTGTTTGGTTCCGCCGAGCATGGCCGTGGCGATGGCCGCCGTGGCGACGCGGACGAGCAGCACGTGATCCAGGCCAACGCGATTGAAGCTGTTTTCGAGCGCTAGGACGCCTTGGATTTCGTGCGCTTTGATCATGGCACACAGCACGTCATGCACCGTAAAAATCTTTTTTTGTGTGCGAGTGAGATAATCGGCGAGCATAAGAATGCCGCCCAGATTATCGGAGGGATGACCCCATTCGGCCGCCAGCCAGGTATCGTTGAAAT
This sequence comes from Deltaproteobacteria bacterium, assembly GCA_005879255.1. The sequence goes on along the minus strand of VBKY01000197.1, from coordinate 1,257 downwards.
CGAGCCAACGGATCATCACGCCGAGATTGAATGCCGCGTGGACCGGATCGAGCTGCCAGTTCGTTCCAGGCACCCGCGCGCCGTCCTTGAGCGTCGCGCCGGGAACGATGGGTCCCAAGTGTTTCGTGCATTCGCGATAGCGGAGCGCAAGCAAGCCACAGCCGAGCGCATCCATAAGATTGTAGCGCGCGGTATCGATGGCTTCTGGGCTCCCGGGAACATAATTCGCCGCGTAGTCAGCCAACTCAACCAAGATTGTATCCGGTTCAGGGCGAATGTTTGAAACGTTTCCAGCCATCGTTGTCGCGAAAGGACTCAACAATTCAAGGGTTCAAGAATTCAATGTCGGCAAGAGGAGATTGAACCTTGAACGTTTAACGCTTTCTACCGCTTTTCCATCGGCACGAATAGCCGCGGATCGGGGCCGACATAATCGGCGTTGGGGCGGATCAGACGATTGTCGGCGCGCTGCTCGATGATGTGTGCCGCCCAGCCGGTGATGCGCGAGACCACGAAGAGCGGCGTAAACATCGCCGTTGGTATTCCACACAAGTGATAGGCGCTGGCGCTATAGAAATCCAAGTTGGGGAACAAATTCTTCTCACGTCGCATCACTTGCTCGATGCGCTCCGAGACTGGATAGAGCCGCTTGTCATTATAGGCTTCGCCAAGTTTCTTCGACCATGCTTTAATCACATCCGAGCGCGGATCGGAGATTTTATAAACACGGTGGCCGAAGCCCATGATGAGTGCCTTCTTCGCGATCAATTCGAGCACGCCTTTCTCCGCCTCATCTGGTGTCGCGTATCGCTCGATCAACTCCATCGCGGCTTCGTTGGCGCCGCCATGCAACGGGCCGCGAAGGGCGCCGATGGCGCCGGTTACCGAAGAGTAAAAGTCGGGCAACGTGGAGGTAATCGTGCGCGCGGTAAAAGTCGACGCGTTAAACTCATGCTCGGCGTAGAGAATCAGTGAGACGTCGATCGCGCGCCGATGCAGGTCATCGGGCTTCTTACCGTGGAGCAAATGGAGAAAATGGCCGGCGGTGCTGTCGTCGTCGGTTTCGGTGTCGACGCGCCTGCCGTGTTCGTGAAACTGATACCAGTAGAGGAGCATTGCGCTGAAGCAGCCAGTGAGCCGATTGGCCACAGCGATTTGTTCATGGCCCGGACCCTCGGGTTCCAACGTGCCGAGCATCGAGCAACCGGTGCGCATGACATCCATCGGGGGCGTGCTGCGCGGAATCTGTTCGAGGAC
>VBKY01000597.1 GCA_005879255.1 Deltaproteobacteria bacterium | reverse complement strand
ATTGCCGAGGCACGGCATGCGCTGCCCTAACCGCGCCGCGCTTCAAGAAACAGTTGGACTGGAAATGGCGCGCTGCGCTCGTGGCAGCAAACACGCCATCAAACCTACGCTGGCAAAGGAAAGGATCCCGAGCAGCCAAAAGATTGTCGGCAGCTCCGTGCTGACCAAAAGCAATCCGACGATGGAAGTCGACGTCGTCTTCGAGACCTGCTGGATCAAACGGTCGAAGGAGACGATGCCGCCGCGCAGCTCTGCCGGAGCGTTCTGGGTCAGCAGACTCTTTTGCATCGGCGAAATTACCCCGTTGGCGAGGCCGTAGAAAAACAGCGCGCCGCCGACCAAGCCGATGCCGGGGAGGAAAGGGACCGCTAGCACGG
>VBKY01000596.1 GCA_005879255.1 Deltaproteobacteria bacterium | reverse complement strand
ACCGTGTGTGCGTACGAGAAAAAGCGGAAAATAGGTGAGAAAGCCGTAATCGAGAAAAAAACGCAGAAACCCTGCCGAGAACGCGATGACCAGCCGCGGATGGCGCGTGAGCCGCAGGATATCGCCGAGATAGGTCATTGTTCGCTCGCTGCGTTTACCCTTTGTTTCGGGCATCCAGTAAAACGCCGCGAGTCCCACGGGTATTGTGAGCACATAGAAGATAAAGGGCCAAAACCATGCGACGGCCGCGAGCAGACCACCAAGGGGCGGAAAGACTAAATAGCCAATGCGATCGAGGAAGACTTTTAATCCTTGGCCGCCGATCTCGCTGTTGCCTTCCAGCAGATCGCCGATCAGCACGATGGTGAGCGGAATCACTGCGCTAAAGGCGACTCCCTGAAGCGTTCTAAATGCGAGCAGCCAGCCAAAGTTGGGCGCAAACGCCATGGCGGCGCCAAAGATCCCGAAAGCGATCAAGCCGAGCGCCAGCAGAAGACGCCGACCGTACAGATCGGCGATCACGCCGAAGATCGGCGACAACACGATAGCCGGCGCCGTGAAGACCGTCATGACCCAGGAAAGCTGGGCATCGCTGACGTGAAAGGGTTGCGTGAGCGCCGGCAGCGCAGGCTGAATGAAATTGACCCCCATCATCAGCGCGATGCTCGACGCGTACACGATGCCCAACGCTCGCGCCTTTTCCGGCGCCAGTTTCTCCATGCCGAACAGTGCAGTGATCGATGGCATACGCCGCAAGCTAGATGAATCCGTCGGGGCAGTCAAATCTTCGTCGCGCTCTGACTATAGATGTTAGTTTCAACTGCCATCCAATGTCGATGCGAATGTGAAATTTGCACTCGATAACCAGAAATTATGCGTTGGGCATCAGTTGGTACGCTCCATGCCTCCGTGCTATGGCTGATCGCAGTTACGAGCTGATGGACAAGGAGAATTTGCCATGCCTCATGACATGCGGTCATGGATCGATCAACTGGAGAAGGCGGGGTTACTGGCACGGATCACCAAAGCGGTGGATCCGCGCACGCAGATGGGCGCGCTTCTCTGGCAGGCGCGCGATCGAGCGCTGTTGTTTGAGAATCTACCCGGCTACCCGGGCTGGCGCTGTTTGGGACAGGCGCCGGGCGATGTCTCGCTAGCGCCCGCGGCATTTGGCACAGGGCGCGACGAAATGATTCCTGAATTCGTGCGCCGCACAGAGAAACTAGGCAGGACTCATTTGGTCGAAACCGGACCGGTGCAACAGAAAGTTATGATTGGCGACGATGTCGACATTACCAAGATGCCAATTCATCAGGCGGGCATCCGTGACGGCGGGCCGTTTATCGGGTCGGGTTTAATGATTACAAAAAATCCCGACACCGGCCGGCGCAATCTGAGCTTTCATCGCCTGCAGATGAAGGAACCGAAGAAAACCGGCATTCTTCTCTATCCGCGTCACGCCTGGAGCAATTATCAAATGTATGAGGCGCAGGATAAGCCGATGCCGGTGGCGATCATGATCGGCCACCATCCCATGTATTACTTCGCGGCCGCAACAACGACGCAATACGGCGTCGACGAATTAGAGATCGCGTCGGCTCTGCTCCGAGAGGAGGTCGAGTTGGTCAAGTGCCGGACCGTCGACCTGGAAGTGCCGGCCCATGCCGAGATCGTGTTGGAAGGCGAGATTCCACCGAAAGTGCGCGAGCCGGAAGGACCGTTCAGTGAATTTCAAGACTACTATTTGACCGGTTCCGGGATGAATCCGATCGTCAGCATCAAGGCGATCACGATGCGCCAGGACGCGATTTTCAAAAACGTCCAGAACGGCACCGAGGTCGAAGGCTGCGTCTATCACAAGGTGCCGATGTCGGCGCAGATCCTGCGCCGCGCGCGAACCGTCGGCGGTTGGGCGGACGTTAAGAACGTCCTCGTCATGCCAGGCATTTTCGGCGTGGTGGTGCAGATGAAGCCGCGCTATTACGGCGAGGCACGCAACGTGCTCATGTCGGTGCTGTCCAGCGAATATCAGCATCCCAAAGTCGCCATCGCGGTCGACGAAGACGTCGACATTTTCAATTACGCGGAAATTCTTTGGGCGATCAACACGCGGGTAAACCCCGCTGAAGACATTATCGTGATTAACGGCGCAAAGATTCACGCCATGGATCCATCCTGCCCTGAGTTCGGCCATCCCGGCGCGCCCGGCTGGCACCGCATCGGCGGCAAGGTCATCATCGATGCCACCAAGCCGCCCGAGTGCGATCCAAAACGACGCGATGAGTTCGAGCGCTTGCGCCCTGTGGGTTGGGAAACGGTCAATCTGGAAGATTATCTGCCGGAAGGTTCGCCGCCGTTGAGAATCAAACCTAAGATACCAGCGGGATGAAAGATGAGTTCAAGGTTCAAGGTTTCCAGAGAAATCTAAATCTAGAGATCTGAGCTGTGAGCTCGATGCTTTTCTTCTTTGAATTTTGAATCTGGAACATCGCACGGCCGCGCTATGCGCGCGGCGTTATTCCTCCGATCCAGAGCACCCAAATCCTGAATGATGTCGCCGCCGGTATCATAGAAGAAAATATCGCCTTTGTGATTCCGCCCGATGGCCACGAGCCACTCCAGCTCGTCGCGGTCTTCCAGCAAATAGTTGATGGCTTGGTTCGCGCCTTTGCTGGCGATAATGGTTACTTTGGGTTTGGCGGTCTTTCGTGCTTGTGTCATCGAGCTCCTCCTGAACGAAAGCGAGTCTATAACAGAAGGCGGGGCTACACAACTTTTCGGAAAGTCAGGGCCGGGAGTAAATGAAGATGAAAATTGAGGGCTGGTCTATTTCATCGCAAAATCGACTCGGTTCGGCCGACCTTTTAGTTTTTGTCTCTCCTCGGGCGTGAACGGCTTGACGGCGATGACAGAGAGGCGCTCCGCTCCCACTTGTCCGGTTGCCAAGAGCGCATCGCGCACGCCTTGCGCGCGCTGGCTGGCGAGCTGGCCCATGTCGTCGTCGCTTGCTTTCGCGTGCTGCATCATCAGCCTTTCCATCTCAGGAACGGGGAGATCCTGAGCCAGGCCGATCAGGTTCCGCGGCTTGGGGAAGCTTTCTTCGCCATAAGCGGCTTTCAAATAGCGCGGATACTCGCTCGCAGCAACTTGAACATCGTCCACTGACCGCGGTGCTTCGCCCTTGCGGGCCAGTTGCGCTCGATGCCGACGCGTTTGAGGCCATCGAGATCGCTCAATGGATCGGCGCGGCCGATGATTTCGAGGCTGAGTGCCGGGCGGTTGTTCAAGGCCTTCGCGAGGGTCGCAATTTTCGCGCGATCCGGCTCATCGAGGTTGGCCCGGCCGTTGTCAAATTCGATGTAGCTCAGCTCTTCGCCGCTGCTGCCGCCACCGAAGGCCGACGCCAGCAATGAAAAGGGAGCGGTCACCGCTCTGGTGATTAAGTTGATGATAAGTCTCAGCACAATGCCGCCGACGCTGAACTGCGGATCGTCGAGCGAGCCGCTGATCGGCAGATCGACGTCGATGACGCCGTTGCGGTCTTTCATCAGCGCGACCGCGAGCAGCACGGGCAGCTTGGTGGCCGTGGGACTCTCGACCTTCTCACCGAAAGTGAGCTGGTTCAGAATGATTTTGTTTTCGGCGGAAAGCTTACGGTTCTCCACTTTGTACTTGACATTGAATGAAAGCTTGCCCCTCTCGATCCCGTATCCCACGTACTTGACTGAGTAGGGCGACATTGGATTCAGTTCGATTTCTTTGGCATCGGCAATGATGTCGAGAAAGAGATCCTTGGAAAGCGGATTGATCTTGCCTTTTATTTCCACCGGCGCGGCGTTGTCCAGTCGCGCCTGAAGATCGAGGTCGCCCGGCACTTCCGGCTTGAGCTCGGAAATGGCGCCTTGAACCGTGGTCAGGTTGGCGGAGTAATTGGGTTTGATGAAGAAATCACTGAATTGAATGTTGCCGTCCTTGAGATTAATTTTGCCGATGGTGATGGCTTTTGGCTCTGCGGCATCGCTTGCGGTGGTAGCTGCGGGTGTTTCAGCCGGTTTATCCTGCGCCGGAGGCTCGCCTTTCTGCTCTTCTTTTTGCACAGCCAATTTTTGCAGGTTGATTTTACCGTCCGCGCCGAGAATCAGGCGTGAATAAAATTCAGTGAGATTGATCTCGCCGATACGCAACTGGAACGGTTCTAGATCAAATTGGAGGGCGTCCAGCCCCAGCGATTTCCATTTTAGCAGGTCCTGCTGGCTGTCCCGTTCTACGGCGCCGAAGTCGGCAACCTGCACGGCACCCTGATAATTCATTTTTGCGGGCCCGGTGCCAGCGGCATCAAAGGTGAACTCGCCCTTTGTGCCGGCGCGACCGCCGGTCAACAGGAAATTGACTCGATCGTCAAGATAGGGCTGAACGGAAATCAGATCCAGATCCTGGGCGTCGACCACAAATTTGGCGTTGACCGGGTTTACCGTGGCGGTGCCGACCAACCTTAACATGCCCTTGTCATTGATTCGCGCGCGTATCGTGGCTTTGCCTCGCTGATTCTTGGCAGTCGAGAAGTTTTCTCCGCGCACCGAGAGGTCTGACACGTTGATTTTTGCGGGTTTAGCATTGCTTCGATCGTCCACGTTGATTCTGAAGCGCTCTAAGAGTATCTGTTTGGCGTCGATGCGCCATTCGCCTTCACTTGGCTTTGCCGGCCGGGCTGGAGCCGGGGCCGAGGGTTGAGCCTTGGTGATGCGGGCCAAATTGAGTTTGCCATCGGTGTCCCGTTGGATGTAGCCATTGCCCTCCTTTCCTTCGAGCGAGCCGATGACAATGGTTTTTTTAGCGACATCTATCGCGCCGTCCTTAATCGCCAGAGACGTCACGCGCCAAAGGGGTTGGGGCTGCCCGGCGAGCTCAAGCCGCAAGGCGCGGAGATTCGCGCGTCTTTGGCCTCGAAACTGTACTTCGTCGACAGATCGAAAAATCCGTCTTTGATCTCCGCCGCGAGCGCATCGTCATAATAAGGGCGGAGCGCGCCGGGTTTCAGGCCTTCGATGTCGAGCTTGCCTTCCGCTATGAGCGGCGTGAGTTGGAGTGTGCCCGTGTGGGAAAATTTTTCCTTGGCCTCGGATTCGAAAGAAAGCTCGACATTGGCCTTCTTACCCGATTCGTTGGTGAGCCCGGTAACTTTGAAATTAACGTTGTCCAAGCGTGTCTTGTACGGCTGCTTCGGCTGCTCGTCAGCAACGTGAATCGTCGCTCCGCCCAACGCGATTTCCTCGATGGCATAGATGAACGGTTTGCCGTCTGTCTTTGGCTCTGGCTTCGTTTCCGGCGCTTTGGTCTCAGCGGCAACGCCAACTAGATTGGCAAGGGTCACCTTGCCGTCGCGGCCGCGATGCACATAAAGTTCGAGGCCTTCGGATTTAATGGATTTGAGTGATGTCTTATTGGCAAATACTTCGATGGCGTCGATCAGCACTTCGAAACTCGGCAATTTAACCAATGGCGCGCCATCGGCTTGTTTCATCTCCAATTCTTTTAATCCGAGATTGCCGGTGATCGAGAGCACGGCGGGGTTGTTCTTGGGAGCTTTGAAAGAGGCCGAGATCTTGCCGTGGAGTTGGCCGGAGGGGACTTTGAAGTTCAGTGTTACAGGCGAGTATTCGAGATACCTGGCGATCTCCAACTTATCGATATCGAAGCCAAGGGTGCTTTCACGGGTGTCCTTGAAGGGCTTTGCGTCTCCGGCGAGATGAAACGGGGCGCCGTTTACGACCGCTGAGA
>VBKY01000196.1 GCA_005879255.1 Deltaproteobacteria bacterium | reverse complement strand
TCGGCCACGTGCACTGGTTAACGCCGAATTTACCCGCGGCGTACAATCTCCTGTCCGAAATTATCACGGAAAGGGTTGAACATTGATGCCTTATTTGTCCGGCTCCGGTGCGCTTCTATTGGTTGCTTTCCTGGGGATTCCCGCGCTGACGAATGCCGCCGAAAATATTGACATGTCCAAGGTCAGAGCTTTGGCGGCACTTCCTGTGAAGGAAATTTTCCGCGATTCTCCCGTACGCGAACTACCCCGCGCGAGCTACTGGAAGACCATCCGCGAGAGCCCCATACCGGTCGTGGTCATGTTTTATTCTAACGTGGATCCGGAATCGCAAAGGCTGGCAACCCTGGTCCGTTATATCTCGATCAAATATAAGGACAAGATTTCCACCTATCGCGTGATGGTCGGCGCAAACGGCAAGCCGGCGAAAGTGATCGCTGCCGATTACGAGAAAAGCTATAGCCTGGACAAGACTCCGGGCATTCTTTTTTACGATAATGATTCGGGAAAAATGGTCTTGGAGAACGAACAATATATCGACGCGAACTACAAGGAGTTTCGCACGCCGAGCCTGCTATTTTGGAAAGTCTATTACAACGCCGCGTGCAGTTATATCGACAAAAACATCCTCGACTGACGAACAGGGACTGGTCCTGTGTCAGACTTGCCTAAGTCTATTAACTCCATCGTCTTTCTGCAGCGCCCGACTGACGTTGGATGGATGACAGGCAAGAAAGCCGGCGACTTCGGACGCGAGGTACCCCTCTTCAAGCACCGCTGTCTGTATAAATCGATCCCGCGCCTCCACGATCCTTGCCATTCGCCCCTTGCGCCGTAACGTCTGGGGCTCGATAGGGGCTAGCTTTTTGATGAGCTCTCCGAAACCCTAGACGATCACGTTTCCAAACTTAAGTCCGTAAAAGCGCGCTGTGTTATCGATGAGCAGCTTTTGCTTACTCTCTTCGCCGATATCGTCTCGCTTGAGGAAAACATCGACCGCGCCGTAGAGGCGGTCTCCGTGAGGGATATCCCAGCTATAAACCCAGCACTGGTCGCCGAACTCTTCGATGGCGAACGGCAGCAGGTTTCTCATCGACCTCGAAGCCGAAATAAATCTGTCCGCGCGCCGCAGGCGAAATGCCCAGTGGTATTTGCTAAGATCGGAAAACTAATTTCTGGAAGGAAATTTCCGGTACTTAGGCAGAGCGCGATCTGACTCGCCCAGTGCCGCAAGCTCGTCCCCTGTTCAACGGAGCCGAGATGACTACCATTGATATGACCCGCCGTACCCGGGCTGAGAGCCCGGAATGATCGATACCTATGCCACTGAGAAATCAGGGAAGCGTCGGATTTTTTTCGGCTGGTATATGGTCGCCGCGAGTGTCGTCACCAACACGATCTTCTCCGCCGCCTATTTCCAGGGCTTCGGCGTTCTCATCATCCCAATAGAACGCGCCTTCGGCTGGGACCGCTGGGTTATTTCAGCCGCCATGTCGCTGCGCCAGTTGGAGTCTGGCATTGTCAGTCCCGCTGTTGGCTTCCTGCTGGACCGCTTCAGCGCGCGTAAATTGATTTTCTGGAGCGCTGTCATCTCAGGCGTCGGCTTCATCGGCCTCGGCTTCACCACCGGCATCGTCACGTTTTTTCTCTTCTTCGTGGTCATTTCCCTGGGAGCATCCGGCGTCAGCCACGCGGTTACCTGGCCCGTGATCATCTCGCGGTGGTTTCGTCGCAACCGCGGCCTGGCCACGGGGCTTGCGGTAACGGGTCCCATCTTCGGCTCGCCCCTCGTCATACTGAACACGCAGATCGAAGAGGCGTACGGCTGGCGCGTCGTCCTGTTCGGCTACGGCGCCTTGGTCTTGGTCGGTGTCACGCTGCTCAGCATGCTGGTGCGCGACCGGCCGGAGCCCTACGGTTTGCGGCCAGATGGCGACCCGCTGGAGGAGGGCGCCTCCACGGAACGCCCTACCGGCCCATCGCGCCGCCGAGCGGATGCCGGGCTGACGCTCCGCGCCGTGCTCCGCACCAAGGAGTTCTGGCTATTCACGAGCTACTTGTCGGGTACCTTCGCCGTAAACTCCGCGGTCCAAGTCCACATGATTCCCTACTTCCAGCAAGACATCGGACTTACCGCGACCTGGGCGGCCGTGGTCATGTCCATGGTCTTCATCATCAGCGGTATCGGGCGCATCGGCGGCGGCTATCTGCTGGACAGGATGGACTATCGCCTCGTCCTGGCAGTCGTCGCCGCGATGATGGGCTTTGCTCTGTTGTACCTCCAGGTCGTGCCCGTCAAAACGGTCTCGGCCACATTTCCCTTCGCGCTGATGTTCGGCGTCAGCTTCGGCTGCCTTGTTCCCATGCGTGGCGCCGTCGGCAGCATTATGTTCGGCACCCGGACTATCGGCGGAATCTTGGGCCTTCTGCAGGGGGGACCGATTGCGGCAGGGGTCATCGGCCCCTTGGTCATGGGCTTGATCTTCGACCTGCACGGCAACTACTCCGCCGCCATCTGGGGACTCATCGTCATCAGCGCCCTCATGGTGCCGCTGTCCCTGGCCATGGCCTCGCCCGCCGAGTTAGCCAATCGCATTGAGCGGCAGCAGATCGGCGATAAGGGCGGTTGACCTTCCCACCTTCCCTCCTAGACGTTTCCCACCGTGACAGAAGACAAGAACATGTGATACGGGACGCTGTCCCCGGTAGGCCCTTACACATCAGTCATAGCGTTTAGCGATTGGAACTAGTGGAACCTTTCGAACCTTTGGAATCGACGTTCGTGCAACATTTTGAACTGAGGCCCATTCTGCTTAATTAACATTCTTGTAACCAACGTCCGGCACAACGCGCTTCATAGATTTCTCCCTCACGCGCACTCCATTCGTCTTCTCCACTGCCCGTAAGGAATCGTCAACAGCTTTTTCAATATCAGCAAATCGGATGAGGCTTCCTTAGTCGAGATGACACAAAGCCTCGGAAAGCCGTGGAAAACGAAATTGAGATCTATCGTGAGACTCTCCAAGTTACCAAAGCGTTTACGCCGCAAGATCTTGAGGACCTGAGCATTCTAAAGAAACTTCATTAGTGTCGAGGCGCGCGCAGAACCATATCGGGTAAACAACGGATCCGCATGAGCGCCGGATTGTGCGAAGGCGTCAGACTTTCAGAAACTTAACTATTTCGAAGTGGTGACGGACCGGCAGTCGGTCAGACGATATCTTCCGACAGCGTTTCCACTGGAAATAGCAGAGCCGATTCTGCTTGATTGAAATCTTTGTACCCAATTCGCACTAGAGCCCGTAAAAGCGCACTGTATTATCAACCAGCAGCTTTCGCTTGCTCTCCTCGCTGATATCGTTTCGCTTGAGGAAGACATCGACCGCGTTGTAGAGGCGGTCTCCGTGAGGGATATCCGAGCCATAAACCCAGCACTGGTCGCCGAACTCTTCGATGGCGAACGGCAGAAGTTTTTCATCGACCTCGAAGCCGAAGTAAATCTGTCCGCGCTCGATGTATTCTTTGGGCAGATGCTTGCCCTTGTAACCCCTGTGAAAATCAACTCCCGCCCGCGCCCCGGGAAAGCCGCTGTATTCTTCGATCCGCTCCACCAACGCGGGCACCCACGAGCAGCCGGCTTCGAGAAACGCAATCCGCAAGTTCGGGTAGCGGTCGGCGATCCCTTTCGAGATCACGCGATGGAAAGCGAACTGCACGGTCAGCCAAAAAGATATTGCCGTCTTATCATGGTGCGTGTCGTTAACCTGGCCGAGGGCGCGAAAGCTGTGTCCGGTATGCACCGCTACGGGAAGCCCGGTGTCGTTTGCCGCGGCCCAAATCGGCTCCATGGGCGGGTCGTCGATTCGCACATCTCCGGTGACGCCGAGAAGCATCACGGCTACGGCTCCCAACTCCTTGCCTCGCTCGATTTCCCGAACCGATGCCTGCGGATTGACGGGGTCGATAACAGTGACCCACTTCAGGCGCTCGGGACATTGGCTGGTGAGGTTGGCGACCCAGCTATTGTAGGCGCACATCATCGCCACGGCCAAATCCCGATCATAGGTGATCGGATAGGAGAGAAACATCGTGGGATAGATCACTTGAAGCGCGGTATTCTCCCGGTCCAATTGTTCAAGGCGAGCTTTGACCGACCGCATTTCCGCGCTTTCGACGGGATCATGAGGACTGATTCCCGGCGTGACTTTTGCCGCGACGCCGTTCTTGCTGAGGGGAAAGCCGGCTTGCTGATTAGGCCCACTTCGCACGGGAAAAGAGCGGGTGTCGATCATCCAGTAGAGCGGGCCATCCGGACCGGTCTCGACAATGCTCGGTCGTCGATCCTTCAACTTAGGATCCCAGTATTTGTCTGAGAACGTCACTTCGGATTCCGATACATGCCCGTCCGCATCCCACGCCTTAATCATCTGCGCCTCCAAACTGATCTTGTGGAAAATTCAGAGCAGAAATGTGTCTATCCTCTCGCACAACCCGATAAACACTCGACCACTTCCAGTCTTCGGCTCGCTCGACCAACTTGCATCACGGTAACGGGGCAAATCTTTTGTTGCAAGTTATGGGGGTCTTATGTGTCGGACTTGCCTTAATTGCGTAAGCATTCGCCGCTTCGAAATCGAAGGACATCCCGGGAACGGCAATCAAGAGCGTCGGGTGAGTTGCCAACGGGCTGCACAGCCTTCTCCCCTCACACCCAAGCCAGACTCCATTCGTCTTCTCCACTGCCGGCAAGGTGGTAAACGAATCGTCAACGGCTTTTTTGATCTCAGCAAATCGAATGAGGCTTGCTTATGATGACAAAAATTCAACCTCACGGTAACTTTCGTGCTTGGCGTTGTCCTCACGCCAGGACTCCTCTTGGCGGCGTCGGAAGTCGTCATCGGTTACGCGAATATCAGCGCCCGGGTGAGCCCGCTTTGGATCGCAAGACAAAGTTCGACAGCGGATCACCAGGCGGTCGGACCAGCGCGGGCGTTCGGAGAGAAGATTGGACTAACGCGTGATTTAGTGAGCCATGGTGCCGTTCAATAAATGACTGAAGGCAAAAAGGCGCCGGCGGGTTCGTTGTAAAGTCCTATGCTCATTAGCGTCATTGGCTGAACAATGCGTAGCCCCTTCTCCAAGCACCAACGGAGAAGTTCACCGTTACGTGTCGGCAGCATGAACCCGGGACCGGGAAAACTTGTCGACGCTCCGATCAGCGCTTTCAGATCTTCGTTATTATCGCCGATCGCATGCCCAAAAAAACCGACCATTGTTGCGTAACCCGTGACCCGACCGCCGTGCTCGACTAACGTTGCGGTTCCTTGCTTGATTGCCTCGAGGAGGTCCGGTCCGCGGTCGTGCCCATGCACTCTGACGCACAGTTTGTTGCAATCGTCTAGGTCACCTTCGTTGGCTCGACGCACGGCGTGGCCGGGAATTTCTAGCCCGATGGGCAGACCTTGAAGATTTGAAAGTGGCTCTCGCGTGTCAAAGCCCAGCTTAGTGTATAGAGACAGCGAGCGACTATGATAAGCTGACTGCACTAACCTGATTCCCACAAAATGGCGATCGCGTGCCCGCCGCATGACCTCTTCCATCAATTGTCTTCCGAGCGCTGAGTTTTGTACGGGCGGATCAACGGTGATCGGGCCCACGCCGGCAATCAGGGTATTTTCCCAGAGGAAGTTGCTGCCAACGACTCGACCGCTACTTTCGGCGACCACGGAGTAAATATCCTCGCGTGAGAGCAGTTGTGACAACAAGCCGACCGCCGTTTCCCGATCGCAGAAATCAGGTGGAAAGTTATGCTGATCTGCGATTGCCTTGAACGCTTCGTAGCAGATTGTTCCGCACGCCTCAGCATCGTCAGAGTTACCAGCGCGGAAACCGATGTTCATCAAAAACTCCAGTCCAGTTTGTTTGAATCAGTTTTCTTGGTGCTCAAGCCGCCTGCGGCCAAGTTGGCGTGGATATGCTTTCCCAGGAGCGGCTCGCGCAGCACAACCGAAATGCTTACGTGTCCTCACCACGGTGTCAAGCGGGAGAACTTATCGGTAGTGGGGTATTAGTGTGTTGCTGAACGGATGAAGTGCAGGAGCTACCGGCAGTCATTAGCCAGTTCCCTGGCTTCACACTCGTTACAAACCTCGTTGTCCGGCGCGATGGTATTACGCTCTTCGTAGTCGCTCGTCGGCCAAGTGGAGCAGTTGCTGCAATGGTGCCAAACGGTCGAGTCATAGCTTTTCCGCCAAAGAATGCTGCTGTGTCCAAGGGATGGATTGAGCAGTCGTTTAACCTGCGCAATTAAAATCGATGGATGGACGGGCTTATGAATAAACACAGCCAATCCCTGGGAAATATATTTTCCGGCATCTTCTGAGAGATAACCGGACATGAGTATTACAGGCTTATCCGGCCATTTGACGTGAATATGGGTAGCTAGAACAAGGCCACTTTCAGCGGGCATTCGTACGTCCGTGATGACGAGATCGAAGTGTGACTTCTGAAGTAGCGCTAGCGCTTCGGTTCCATCGCCGGCTTCCTTAACCTCATAGCCTGCGTTTCGGAGAATCCGAGCGAGCGCATACCGCACTCCCTCATCGTCATCAACCAGAAGAATCACTCTTTGATTTTACCGAGCCGCAAGTACGAAGCAAGGGGTAACACTCTTATCAATCTACGCTATACAATTACTTTCGTTTCCTGCTAAAGCCGCAGCAGCATTTTTGGCATTCGTCTTCTCCACTGCCCGCAAGGTATGGTAAACGAATTGTCAACGGCTTTTTCAATCTCAGCAAATCGGAGAGGGTTGCTCGCGATGAAAAAATTCATCCTCACAGTAACTTTTATGCTTGGCGTTGTTCTCACGCCCGGACTCCTCTTGGCGGCGTCGGAAATAGTCATCGGTTACGCGAATATCAGCGCCCGGGTTAGCCCGCTTTGGATCGCGCAAGAAAAAGGCTTCTTTACCAAGTTTGGCGTGAACGTTCAGCAAGTCTACATGCCCGGCTCTCCCGTTATGATCGCCAGTATGGCGAGCGGACAAGTGCATCTCGCCAACAGCGGCGGCACTGCGGCTCTAGGCGCGGCGGCCGGCGGTTTGGACTTGCGCGTTATCGGCACGTTCACAAGCCGTATCCCCTTCGATCTGGTAGTCAGACCGAACGTCAAGAATCCCAAAGATTTGCGCGGCAAACGTATCGGCGTGCAAGTCATCGGCGGGACCATCTGGATGGCGGCGATGCTCGGACTGGAACACCTGGGACTTGATTCTCGTCGCGACGACATCCAGGTCGTCGCCGCCGGTGATCAAACGATGCTCAGCCAAGCGTTGGAGAAGGGATCCATCGACGCGACCGTCGTCGATAGCGCTTTCAGCAGCGATTTGAAGCAGCGCGGATTTCCGACCCTGGTAGAGCTATCGAAAACCAACATTCCGTTCGTCAGCAACGGGATTGTCGTGCGCGCGAGTTACCTGATCCAGCAACCGGACGCGGCGAGAAACGCCTTGAAGGCGTGGTTGGAAGGAGTCGCCTACGCGCTGAGCCCGCGGATGAAGCCCACGGTGATCGAAACCATCGTGCGACGCCTGAAAGTGTCTAACCCGGCGCTTGCCGAGCAAGGCTACCAAGATCTGCTTCGTGCCACGGACCGAAAACCTTATCCCTCCATGGAAGGTCTTAGCAACGTGCAGCGTCTGATGAAACAGCGCAATCCCGCGGTGGCCGATCTTAAAGCCGAGAGTCTCATCAACGCAAAACTTATTCAGGAGCTCGATCGCAGCGGCTTCATCGACCAGCTTTACAGCGCTTACGGCGTGAAATAGCCGCGCTCCGATTCGCTGTTGCGCAGCGAAGTTAGGGTCGTGCGAGGATCAGCTGTTGAAAAACTCTCTCGGAGTCCTTTGACTGGCTCAGGACGAGCGGAAAAGTTTTGATATCATTAAGGGTTTTCCGATCATGCTGCATTGACACGACTTTTCAGAGGTGTTAATCGGCCTTCGAGTCATAGCGGTTTAACGGGAAGGATCACGGGAAGAGAGTTGACGAAACCCGGAGTTCTCATATTACGGGGGTGCAGATGAGACGCGACAGGTCCAAGTCGGTGGTGCTTTTCCAAATCTCTCTTGGCGCGCTGCTGCTCGGTCTCTTCATAGGCCGCGTCGCTTTTCCGCAAACTGCTTTCTTCCAGGGGAAAACCGTTACCATCCTTGAGAGTAGCGCGCCAGGCGGAGTCGGGAGCATGCGGACCAAAGCCGTTCTTCCTTTTCTCCAGAAGTATATTCCGGGCAATCCCACTATTGTGATGCAGTACATGGACGGCGGCGGCGGGCGGAAGGCGGCAAACCACCTTTATAAATCGGTCCGCCCGGACGGCCTGACCATCGGCCGTATGTCGACGCCATTCGTGATGCAACCCATTCTCGGAGAGAGTGGGGTTCTCTATGACATCGATAAAGTGAGTTATCTGGGAACCAGCTACAGCGGCGGCTATCATGTTTTTATTTCGCGCAGGGAGGCGGGCGTCGACAGTCTGGAGAAGCTCCGCGCGGCTTCAGGTATGAGAATCGGCTCCCAGTCAGTGGGCCACTTGATCTACATCTCCGGCCGAATGTTTGGGTACCTGATCGGGCTGAAACAACCCAGATTCGTCACCGGATACAACTCACCCGAACTCGATATCGCTATCGAGCAGGGCGAGATAGACGCCAGGACAACCGTCGCGGACAATCTCCTGCACGAGAAACCTCAATGGGTCGATAAAGGTCTGATGGACTTCCACGGCATCATCGAGATTCCGAAGGGACGGAAACACACCCATCCCCGCTTTGCCGAACTCTCTGACATCGAGAGCTTTGCCAGGTCGGCCATGGACCGGAAACTTGTTGCGATGTACCGGACCTTCGTCGGCAGCGGAAACCCATTTATCCTGCCTCCTGGCACGCCTAAAGACCGGGTCCATATCCTGCAGGAAGCGATGCGCAAAACCTATAGAGACCCCGAGTTTTTCAAGGAGTATACAAAGCTCACCGGCCTAAAGGCCGAACCGCAAATGCCGGAGGAGCTGGAGCGAACGATCAAAGACATGCCCCGCGACCGCGAAGCCGTAGAGCTATTCAAAAAGCTCACCGGCCCCGACCCGTTGCCACAAAGGTAAAGCGCAGCTGGAACATGCGGGTCGCTTTTAGGTGTGTGGGCTCAGACTTTTATATCATGACTATCTTAGAAGAAAGTATGAAATAAAAGTCTGACTCCTTCCCTTCTCCCTTCTCTGACCTCTTCTCCTTAGAAACTGTCCACTAGCGCATGCCTGACAAAGACTCTCCCACAAACTTTCTTGCTGCCAGTCCCATGAGGGCGGTTAGCAGGATCAGCATCACTCCGATCGCTGCGGCTTCGGGAATCCTTCCCGCCTGCCAATAGATCCATATCCAGACGGAAAGTACCTCGTTGTTCTCGCTGGCGAGCACGAGTGGCACCGAAAAAGTGCGCAGAGAGTGCGCGACCACCCAGATCCAGCCGGCAACCAGCGAGGGCATTAATAGCGGCGTCGTGATCTTCCAGATGATGCGCAGACGACCGGCTCCGGAAACAGAGCCGGCCTCTTCCAATTCCTGATGGATCTGGAGGAGACCGGCGTTGGTCGTGCGCGTCGCGAAGGCTAGGTACTGGGTCGCGAGGCCCAAAACAATGATCCAGATCGACCCGTAAATTCCCAGGGGCCGCA
Source organism: Deltaproteobacteria bacterium (assembly GCA_005879255.1). The sequence goes on along the minus strand of VBKY01000196.1, from coordinate 1,287 downwards.
GAGCCGGTTGCAGGTAAACAAAAATCATCGCTAATGCGATGACGACTCCGGGAACCGCGTAGGAAATAAAGGTCAGGCTGTCGAGCATGAGACCGGCGCGATGCTTGAGGCGAACGACCAGCCAGGAAATCAGCAGCGCGATCAACATGGTCACGATGCCGGCGCCAATCGCCATCACCACGGTATTGATCGTATCGTGGAAGAATCTGGGAGTCGTGGCGACGTTGATATAGTGCTCGAAGGAAATCATTTTCATCGCCTCCATCGACGGGACGACGTAATACGGAACGATGGAGGCCCAAACCAACACCAACAGCGGACAGACAAGGGTGAGAAAAAAATAGACGGCGAATAAGGCCAGAGCCGGATAGCGCCAGCGTCCCAAACGATAGCGAATGGGATGAAATCCGCGTCCACGGATCACCGCAAAGCGTTCTCCTTTGCGGATCATCCGTACGTAGAAGTAAGACAACACGGTCATGATCGTCATGAAAAAGATCGCGTACGCCGCGCTAAGACCATAGTCGACCGGAAAATGATAGCGCGCGGTAAAATAGATAAGCGTGCTCAGCACAAAGATGCCGGCGGCCAGGCCGACCGTAAGCGGCGCCTCAAAGGATTCGAGATGAGAGACGAAGGAGTAAATCGTCGCAGCCGCCAGCGCGGGCATCAGCAGGGGCAGAGTGATTCTACGCAATACGTCTTTGGGAGCGGCTCCCGACAGTCGCGCCGCTTCTTCCAAAGCGGGATCCATCAGACGGAAGGCGCCGACAATCATGAGAAAGATGGTGCTTACGCCTCGCATCCAACTGAGGAAGATGATTCCCCACAGGGATTGGATGTTTAAGGGTCCGTCGTCGAGGGAGAAGCCGAAAAGCGAAATCAATCCTCGCAGCGCAATATTGATTAGCCCCATCCTGGGCGCGAGCAAGAGCATCCACGAAAGCGCGAAGAGAACGCCCGGTATGGCAAGCGGCAGAAGAACCGCGATCCAGGCCAGCGTCCGGAATGGCATATCGGTGCGCTCGATGAGCCAAGCGAACAGGACCGCAACAACAAGTCCGCCCAGCGTCGAGATCACCGATATAATCACCGTATTGACGAGGGCCGTATGAAAGAACGGGTTGCTGAACAGGACGTAGTAGTTGCGCAAGGTCCACGGCCCCGCGAGAGAAGACGGAGGGCCGGTCCTGATGCTGTTCAAGACGAGTAACAGCATGGGAACAAGCAGGAGCCATAGCGTAATCACAACCGCCAGGATCAAGACCAGACTGCTGAGACTCAGCC
>VBKY01000595.1 GCA_005879255.1 Deltaproteobacteria bacterium | reverse complement strand
ATCAACAACGCAGGTATCATGGCGACGCCATTGGCGCGCGATAGTCGAGGATATGAGTCTCAGTTTTCCGCGAATCATCTGGGCCACTTTCAATTAACGGCGCGTCTCTGGCCGGCGCTGCGCAATGCCCACGGCGCCCGCGTCGTTTCCGTTTCTTCCCGCGCTCACCAGCGCGCCGGAATGGATTTCGACGATCCCCAATTTCAACATCGCGCCTACGATCGATGGCAGGCCTACGGCCAATCGAAAACCGCAAATGTGCTGTTTGCTGTGGAACTTGATCGGCGTGGCGAAGCCAGTGGAGTTCGTGCCTTCGCCGTTCATCCGGGCGCCATCCTGACAGATCTCAGCCGGCACATGACAGACGAGGAACTCCGAGGCTATGGCCTGTCGCGCGATGACAAGCCTGGTTTTATCCCGGCCGGAAAATCCGTGGCCGAAGGAGGCGATTTCAAGACGCTCGAACAAGGCGCCGCTACGTCCGTCTGGTGCGCCACGAGTCCTCAGCTTGCCGGAATGGGGGGTGTCTACTGTCAGGATGTCGAGATTGCCGAGGTTTGTCAGCCTGATTCCGCCAGCAATGATGGCGTGTCACCCTGGGCCATCGATCCGAACGCCGCTGAACGCTTGTGGATCTTGAGTGAAGAACTCACCGGTATGAAATTTTAACCTGGTATACAATGCGCTTGTGGTTCAACGAAAGTTTCTTATTACTGCTCGGCTCTTCTTTGGCTTACTAACGCTAGTAGCCATCGGCGACGAATTAGTTATCGACATTCAAGGGGGCCATAGCCTAGTTAATTTTTTCAGCTTCTTTACAGATCTGTCTAATATCTTTGCCGCCATTGTTCTGATTATTGGCGCCATACATCTCATTAAGCATCGTCAACCGACGGTAGCCGAAGACATTATCCGGGGAAGTTCGGTTGCCTATATGGCTCTAGTTGGTATTGTTTTCGGCGTCTTACTCCGCGATGTGGACCTGGGAGATCTATTGCCGTGGGTGAACGCTATACTCCACTACATCATGCCGGTTGTCGTGGTAGCAGAATGGCTCTACCAGCCGCCAAAGTCGAAGCTTTCTCCCAAGCAGTTATGGCTCTGGCTCATTTTTCCATTACTCTACTTGGCCTACTCGTTGATCCGTGGCGCAGCCATTAACTGGTATCCATATCCGTTCTTCAATCCTAATAAAGCAGGCGGTTATGGAGGGGTTGCGCTTTACTGTATAGCTATCCTGGCGACGTTCTTGTTATGCTCTTGGCTGATTATGACGTTGGGAAATAAGTTAAAGCGGACTATTGCGTAGGCAAACCGTACCTCGCCAATCTGTTGTGGCGAGCGTGCCTGGTGAAAGGAGTAGCGATGAAGCTGAGTCTTGGACTACCCCATTACGGTAGGGAGAGCTCTCCCGAGGTGATTGCGCGTTTCGCGCACGAAGCTGAACAGCTCGACTACGATGCCGTTTGGACCTTGGAGCGGCTGTTGAGGCCCGTCAAGCCACGCAGCGCGCCCTTTCCAGGTTGGACGCCGCCGGCGTACTACGCCAACGTCTACGATCCGATCGAGACACTCACCTTCGTTGCCACCAAGACTCGGCGGATCAAACTCGGCACCAGCGTCATCGACGCACTCTTCCACGTGCCGGTCATGCTGGCCCGTCGACTCGCGACTCTCGATCATTTCAGCGCGGGCCGTGTGATTACCGGTCTGGGCCAAGGCTGGTCGGCCGATGAGTTCGAGACCGCGAATGTTCCCATGCAGCGGCGCGGAGCGGGCTTCGAGGACTTCATCGGTGCTCTCCGCGCAGCCTGGAGCCCCGATCCGGTTCGCTACGATGGTCGATTCTACAAGATTCCGGAGTCCGAGATCGGACCCAAGCCGCTGCAGCCTGGCGGCCCGTTGCTGCTGATCGGCGTCATGCCGACATCGAACGGCCCGGCCGCGCGAGCCGGACGCCTCGGCTTGGGACTTCACCCGATCATGTTCGACTGGACGGAGCTCGAGACGCTGTTGCGCCACTTCCGCACCGCGGCGAGCGACGCCGGGCAGTCGGCCGGGCCGGTCATCGTCCGCATCAACGACCCCGTCACGGAGACGCCTGTCGCCGACCGAAAGCCTTTGAGTGGCGCACCAGAGCAAATCCGCGACGATCTGCAGCGCCTGCAGTCGCTGGGTGTCGAAGGCGTGATGTGGGACCTGACGCAGGCGGAGGTCCCGTTCAATACGCAGTTTCGGCTCCTCGAGCGGCTGCGCCGCGCGGCCTCATGAGTGAAACGCTCACTTCTGCGGCAGCCCTTCACTCCAGTTGCCAGCAAACGAGGACGTTGCACTGGTCGGGAGCGCTGCTGCTGTGAGCGTCACGGCGATCGTGGCGAAGAAAACGGGACGATCGCGCGAAAGCTCGCTGACGAGTTTTTCCATTTCATTGGGCATGACCGGGGTCGGTTCTTCGTTGACGAGCTTTAGATATTCTTTCTGAAACTCCAGCTCTTTTCTTTTCCAGTTTCCAACGATACGAACTGAATCATCGGCGGCCCCACAGGGGCCATCGCTCGGCTTGGAACGAAGCGCACAACTCTTCAAGCACAGATAAAAAAAAGGAATCGCTCCTCCCTGAGAAAGTCGACATTTCAACACGTGCCGATAAGTAGTCACGCGTTCTTCGTCACAATCCGTCCGAAGCAAGGTGTAAAATCTGAACCTCTCCTGATTGCACAACTATAGATGTTTTCCTCACATCGATCCGTCGGCACAAAGCTTGCTCCCCTACTTTCACACTACGGACAATCCGATGAGAACCACGAGAATACAATGATAACTACTTCCAATACTGAAGCATCTATTAAGGAATCTTTGCGGAACATTGCGTTCGACTTGCCAGGTCGATTTCCGATCGCTCGGTGGGCTCCTATTCCGTTGCGCCTGATCGTTGGCTTTGGTTTCATGGAGCATGGTTTCGCCAAGCTGTCCAAGGGCCCCGACGCATTCGCCGCTATCCTGCACGCGCTAGCTGTGCCTGCGCCACATTTCATGGCGTGGGTCACCATACTGACCGAGCTGCTCGGCGGCTTAGCAATACTTCTGGGCGCCTTCGTGTCCCTGGTCAGTTTGCCGATGGCCGCGCTTTTGTTGGTGGCTATTTTTACTGTGCATTTGCCCTACGGGTTCAGTTCGATCAAGCTCATGGCCGTGACTGCTGCCGGCGCTCAGTTCGGGCCGGTGGGCTATGAATGTAACCTCCTATACCTCGCTTGCATCGCGGCTCTTGTCTTGGGCGGTACTGGACCACTGGCGATCGATGGCCTGATCAGAAGGCGCAGAAAAGCGTCGACGTGAAAGAGAGTACCCAAATTCAAGCCTTTCGAGTTTTTGACGCCACGTATACACATGGACCAGAAGCCCGAATGAGAAAGGTTTCCCGATGTTGCTTCGAGATTGTCCGTGATAGTCGTCGAAGAAAATGATTCAAATCGTGAATCCGCTTGGCATCAAAGGATTAGGCGAAATTGGCATAGTCGGCGTGGCGGCGGCCATCGCCATTGCTGTTTTCCACGCGACCGGCAAGTGCCACCACGAACTGGCGATCACACTGGACAAGGTACTGTGAGAAAAGTTGGCGTCCAGATTTGAAATGGCCGAGTACGAAGCACGAGGAGATGGCCATGCAAATGCGACCATAAACGAACCTAACGACACGAGGATTAGTAATCCTCTGCGCGGCGTTTTCGGTTAAAACACAGGAATATATGGTTATGGCAGAGTCAGCCCCTTCGGTGGGCAATGTCGAGTTGCTTTGCCAAAAGACTCAAAATTCAAGCGTCAGCCGACCGCCCTTAAACTTATCGAAGAAGGCAGCGTTCATGCCGAGATTCTCGAAGCATGAGCCCATCGAAGTATAAAACCTATTCGTCGCGTTATTATGCGCCCATCAAATACATAAGATCACTTTCGTATGAGCCCTTCATCCAGCTCTCACCTATCAGCGCAATGTAGCATCTGCGGCACGCCTTTATCAGGCGCAATGAGTGTCGTGTTTCGAATCGTCGGAATAAGGCGCAGTCCGCGCAATCCTAATATCTGCACCCGCTGTAGCACCCATGTGGAAGAGGGGCGACTGGTGGAGCTCACGGTACTCTTTGCCGACCTGTCCTCGTTTACGGAGCTGACCCACGATCTCGGAGCAGAAAGAACGCATGAGGTAGTCGATTCCTTCTTACGGATGGCCACCGAGGTATTGGTGAAACACGATGCCTTCATCGACAAATACATCGGCGACGCCGTGATGGCTCTTTTCAACGTCCCCGTGCGCCACGAAGACCACGCGCGCCGCGCTATTTTCGCGGCCACCGAACTGGAATCCGCGCTCAAAAGTCTAGCCTCACGCTTTGGGCTCTCTCTTCAAGCCTCCGTAGGCATCGCAACCGGTTATGCTCGAGTGGGCCGGCTAGGCTCCGAAGACAACAAGGACTACACCGCCATAGGCGACGTGGTGAATCTCGCCGCTCGCCTTCAAGGCAAAGCTGGCGCCGGAGACATCCTGATCAGCGCAGAAAGCTATGGTAAGCACTCCGCCGAGTTTCCTGAAGCCATATCCGAACAGGTCCTGCTAAAGGGTTTCCGCGAGCCAGTGACGTCATATCGATTGCGTGGCAAGGGAGGCAGCCGTGCGGCCAACGATGCCGCCGAAACACCAGTAAGAGAAACGATAAGCTTGGGCGCGATGATTTTTGGCGTCCTGGGAGCCCCCTGCGCGATCGCAACACTGATCGGTCCCTTGGCGGTCGCCTTCGGTGCGAGCGGGCTCTTTGGCCTAACGGCTATGCTAGTTTTCCTGGACCAAAGTGCCATTCGCGTTCCTATTCTTGTGCTGGCGAGTTTCGCCGCTGTCGCAAATCTTTATACTCTCTGGCACGCCCGAAAGCTCAGAAGGGAAGTGAGGGTTGCAGCCCATCTGAAAGTGATGACCACACTCGAGAAACGTCGAACTATTTTCGTGCTCGCCGCGTCTCTAGTAACATTCGGCATCGTCGCGTTCGAAATCACCGCCCACATCCTGCTTACCCCGCTCATTTTCGGCAAACATTAGAGGCTTGCTCCCGTGTATAGCACAAAACTGTGGCCTTCGCGGTGCTCTCGCATTTCTCCACCGCTAGACGAGGGAAACTGTATAGCGGGCTAATTTAACAAATGTTGCGGTTCTTTCGATTGAGTGGGCAAACCACTTCCCCATCAGTCAGCTGCGTGTCACGTCGTGCCTCACAACAACTCAGTAGCGGACCAGGCGTTAAAGATGGATGCTGCCTTAGAGAATACCCGTTTTGCCTGTTTTGCCCCCATCCCTTAAAGACCGAGGTGTGAGCATCAGAAAGAGAATCGAATGTCAGAACGAACAGAGG
>VBKY01000594.1 GCA_005879255.1 Deltaproteobacteria bacterium | reverse complement strand
CGCGATCGAGGCCGCAGTTCGCTTGTACGGCGCCGAGCGCATCGTGTGCGGCACCGACGGAACCGAATTCGGCTGCGAGTGGACCAGCAAGGCGCTCGCGGAAGCGAATATCGGGGAGGATGCGCGCGCAAAGATCTTGCACCGCAATGCCGCAGCGATGATGTCGCGGCTCGCAAAGGTCGCGCAGCGCGAAACAGTCGCCGCGTAATCCTCGTGCGGGCGGAGAACGGGTTGAAAGATTCGACCGCGACGCTTTCGCTTTCTCGACCCAGCTCGAATTGCAAGACCTAACCATTCTTTTCTCGTCACGTCTTTCGTGGTCGAGTTTCTTACTTATCATCCGTCCAACCTAAGCCGGGGGCTGTAGGAGAGTTAGTGAGTTAGGCAAGTTTGACACTGCAATACGGCGGTTGCTTTGAAATAGAGTTAACGCGACCGACTCGACTTTCTTGCGTTTTGTCATGCGCACAGGCGCTTTTGAAGTCAACTCCACAACTTCTTGCTCGTGTTCACTGCGCCATCCGCATCGCTAAACATGCTCGAAGAAAACTTAATCCAGATTGCCGGGGTCATCGACGCCGCTGAAGGGCAAATGCTTCAGCAGTGCGGCGTTCGCTATCTGGGATTTCCGCTTCGGCTCCCGGTTCACCGTGAGGATCTCACCGAGCAAGAGGCGGCGGCGATTATTAAGAGCCTGACGCCGCCAGTATTCGGAGTGGCGATCACGTATCTATACGAGGCGACCGAGATCGCCGCCTTCTGCCATGCGCTCGGCGCCCGGATCGTGCAGCTCCATGGCGACATTGACGGCGATAAGCTGAAGCGTCTAAAAATTCTCGATCCGAACTTAACCGTGATCAAGAGTCTCGTCATCGGAATATGCGATCACAAAGCTCTCGAAGCAACGCTGCGGGAGCTATCGCCGTTTGTCGATGCATTCATCACCGACACCTTCGATCCAAAAACCGGCGCATCGGGCGCCACCGGCAAGACTCACGACTGGCGCGTGAGTAGGCGCCTGGTGGAACTTGCCGATCGACCGATTATTCTCGCCGGTGGACTCACGCCGGAGAACGTTAAGAGAGCGATTCTGGAAGTACGGCCGGCCGGAGTCGACTCCCATACCGGCGTCGAAGACTCCACTGGTCGCAAGAGCCCGTGAAAAAGTCCAAAAGTTCCTGTCGGAAGCGAATGAAGCTTTTGACCTCGTCAAGGGAAGGTAGTTATCATCAACAACTAACTGTCAGAGATACGCTCCAATCTTATGCTGAAAGTTAGGACCCAGAGCTTCATTAAAGTCCGCGCCGCGACAATTCGTCACGGACAAGCATCGGTGGGAGAGTTAGACAATAAGCAGCAACAAAAGATATGACTTCATAAATTGATCCTAAGCTCTGCCCGAAGCGGCTCACGCTCATCGACTAATGACGCAACAATGTGTCAATGCAAGACCTGACCCTGTGCATGCATGCACTACCCCGGATGGCCGGGAAGGTTGGGCGCACTATTTTCTGCGCCGCGGGTTTCCGGTTTACATCGTCGATGTGCCGGGACGCGGGCGCGCCGGTTTCGTGCCCGATCAGTTCAACGACGTCAAAGCGGGCGTTGCCCAGCCAAACACGCAAGCGGTGCTTCGAGCGCGGGACAGCTCAGCATGGTTGGAGTGGAATGCCGGACCGCTGCCGGTGCCCAACCCGACCCACGGACCCAACGATCCGAGCTGTATCGGCAACGACGCCCGGGATCCGAAGAATCCACCGGTCTATTGCAACGGCAATTTGATGCCCGCGCTCGATGCGGAAGGCTACAAACATTGGCTCGCCTCGCTGGTTCCCGAAGGGCCGGTGCAAGGCGGCAGTGATGCCGGACTTTTGGCGGTGATGAAAAAAGTCGGTCCCGCGATTTGGCTCGGCCATTCGCAAGCCGGCACCACCGGCGGCCGGATGAGCAATATGAACCCGGAATTTTTCAAAGCGGTCATCGGCATCGAGCCGCAGGGCGCCTGCAATCTGCCGCCCGATACGGAAATCAAAGGCGTCGCCAAAGTACCGCAGTTCAGTATCCACGGCATCAATCAAGTCGGCCGGCCGGACACGGCTCCCTGTTTGGACACCTACGCCAAGATCAACGCGGCCGGCGGCGACGCGACTTATCTTTCGCTGCCCAAGCTTCCCAAGAGCACGCTCTTCGATCGCATCCCGCAGGCGGGAATCTGGGGCAACGACCACATCATGATGTGGGATAGCAACAGCGACCAGATCGCCGAGCTGCTGCTCAAGTGGATTGAAAAGCACATCGAGAAACAGAAAGTGAAGACGCCGTGGTGAGCGGCGTGGTAAAAGTTGTTCAGCTATCGACGCGCGACCGCTATGAGGCGCCAAGCAAAGCTGGAAAGTTTTAGATTCAATCTAAAGACAGCTCTGAGTCTTGGGCCTTTTTCAGGTTACGCAACGTGGGCAAGTCTGGACACTAGGCTACGCCGCAATTTGGCACTGAGGAGAAAACAAAATGAAAAATCGTAACCGCCTCATTTACGACTGCTTAGTGGTGTTCGCAATAATCATGACCGCCGGATGCTCGACGGGAACGAGTAATTCGCGCGCTCCGCTGGTCATCGCTGAACAAGGCTTCTTTTTCGTGGGCGGTCGCTACGTTCCCGTCGCCAAGGATGACTACATCATGGCCGACCAGATGTACGTGCACTATCAGATCCCGCACGAAAAAAAGCATCCCTATCCGATTATCTTGATTCACGGCGGTGGACAGACGGCGAACAACTTTGAGAGCACGCCCGATGGCCGAGAAGGCTGGGTGAACCCGGCCGAGCGCGTTCGCCCTATCAACCTGAAGTCTACGGACCGCTTGCCAACGGTTCCCGCGCCAAGGCTGGGGTCGAGCAACGTTTCACCGCGCCGCAGCAGCAAAATCTTTATCCCCAAGCGCGACTGCACACTCAATGGCCCGGCAGCGGCGCCAAAGGCGATCCGGTCTTCGATCAATTTTTTGCCTCACAAGTTTCGGGAATCACCGACGGCGCAGTCAGCGAAAAATTGAACCAAGCCGCAGTGGCCGCGCTGCTCGACAAAATAGGCCCAGCGATCGTCCTCACCCATTCCATGTCGGGAACCTCCGGCTGGCTGATCGCCGACTCGCGACCCAATCTCGTCAAAGGCATCGTCGGCATTGAACCGAGCAGTCCGCCGTTTCGCAACTTGGAGGAGATCGGGCCGCCCGACTGGTTTCGCTATTCGCGAAACCTCGACAAGCCCTGGGGCATCACACGTCTCCCGATCGCCTACAACCCGCCGGTGAAAAGTCCCGAAGAACTAAAGCCGGTGCTCGAAGAAAAAGCCGATCGTCCCGACCTCACCCGCTGTTACCGTCAAAGCGAACCGGCACGCAAACTCGCTAATCTCGTCGGTGTGCCGATCTTAATCGTCAGCGGCGAAGCATCGTTTCA
>VBKY01000593.1 GCA_005879255.1 Deltaproteobacteria bacterium | reverse complement strand
TACTGAATTCCACTCCATCCGCTAGCCTTTCTTTTAAAAGAACCTGGGTGGAGGCTCGCAGGGGAGAGCAAAGTCGAAACGAGCGGAAAATTGCCGCTGAGGACGGCGGTTACAGATTGTAGGAGAATTCAGTTCAATCCTATGAGCACCGCATGGTCACTTAATCACTTTATCCGCTTGCGCCAGCACATCCGGCGGAATCGTGACGCCGATCTGCTTGGCGGCTTTTAGATTGATTCCTAACTCAAACTTCATCGGCTGTTGTATGGGCAAGTCAGCGGGTTTAGCGCCTTTGAGTATCTTATCTACATACACCGCCACGCGCCGGAAGTTGTCGTCACGATCTGGCCCATAACCCATGAGGCCTCCAGCTTCGACATGTACCATTCCTGGATAAATCGCTGGCAGCCGAATCTTAGCTGTCAGGTCGATAAACCGCGCGAGGTTAGTATCCAAAAATGGGCTCGGCGGAAAAATTAGCGCGTGAACGCCCGCGTTTTTCGCCGCCGCGAATCCCTTTTCGAGATCGTCAGCATCTTTCACCAGGATGGATTGAAGCTGGAGCCCCAACCCTTTAGCCGCAAGTTCGTCTTCCTTGAAGCGTTGCTCTTGTCTTGTCGGCCTCGCCCAGGCAAGGCGTCCCACCCGATTAACCTTTGGAAAGGCTTCCTTGAGCAGCTCAAGTCTCTTGCCATTTAACTCTGGGGCGAAAACCGACAACCCGGTCACGTTTCCACCCGGATGCGCCAAGCTGGCAACTTGGCCTTCACCCACAGGATCGATGGCCCCAGCGAAAACAACGGCGATTGTTTTGGTGGCCTTCTTCGCGACGTCAATGGCGGTGCTGCTATCGACGACGATGACATCGACCTTGAGACTGACCAACTCGGCCACAAGCTCCGCAAGAGGTTCTAGCTTTCCATCTGCGTAGCGATACTCGATGCTGATGTTCTTGCCCTCGACGTAACCAAGTTCGCGCAGACCCTGCTGCATCGCCTGAACGCGCGTTGCCGAAGCAGAAACCGAATTAGCCAGCAGCATACCGATCCGCGGCGTTTTAGCGGCCTGCTGCGCTTCGGCTACCACTGCAACAGTAAGCAGCATCGCTACAACCAAGATTGATGACCAACCAACTTTGTTCATTGCACACACCGTTCGTTATGTATCACGCGGCCGGTATTATAGAAAAGTGAGATTTACAGCAGGTATTCGTCGAGTGATAAACCAGATTTTCAGCCTGAGATCGAACTGACCGACGCCTCTATACAATCTCATGCAATGCCTCCAATATGTGCTCGGTCTTTGGGAGCCTACCTGTGTTGCGATGACTGAAACGAAAATTGGAGGTTGAACTTTTCCCTTGACAGTCCAACTACCTCAGCCGGCTCAGGAAAACTTGCCTCTATCGCATAGTACATTTTCGCTCATTCCTGGCTGGAGTTGCTCCTCTGAAATCCTGATATTATCCAAGGTTTCTTATGCACGAATGAATTAGCTCGCGGTATGCACCTTGCTTGGTTTTCGAAGGATCGAGTGAGAAAGGGAACATGAATATGAGCCGTATCATCGCTCTTGCGATTTTTTTGACGGTAGCTCCGGTTTTTCTCGTCCAGGCCCAGATGGATCCGGGGCCGGGTGGGGCTGGGCAGACTCAGGAGTTGGTGGATCAGTTGAAGGAATTGATCCGAGGAGCGGAACAGGACCGGCGATCAAATCCTTCGATGACTAAGCAGCTCCGCGATCTGGTGCGCCGCTACGATTGGCCATGGAGAGTTGCGCTTCTTTATGATGATTTTCATGATGGGGATTTTACGTATGATCCTCGATGGATTGTAAAACATGGTGAGTTTCGGGTCGTAAGAGGAGCGGGGCTCAGATCTTATTTCGATCCGTCTGCGTCCGGAATGTACCGCACATCCGACCGCAGGAGCGACAGCCCTGCGTTGGAGCTATTGGGTGGGCTATTGCTGGGCGGCAAAGAACGGGCAGTCGGCGAGATACAGAGCGGTTCGAAATCCGAAGCTGAGATATTTACGCGGGTCGGGATCACCAAAGCGTTTGCGCTCAAGCTTCAGCTGAACATAAGGAATTACGTAGACCGGAATACGCGGCTGGAATTTGGTCCGTTCCGAGACGAAGAGCGCAGCTCTGGGTATCGACTCGCCTATGAGTCTGGAAGGACTCCGTCCTTATCTTTGTTACGCTTCGAGTCAAACCGTTCGGCGGTCATCGAGATGGTGGATCAAGGAATAGTCCTGGAAGACGGAAATCCGCACACCATCGAGTGGCGCCGGGGCAATGACGGCGAAATGGTGGTGTTGTTAGATAACAAGGAAGTCATGCAGACTGTTGACCGCGCTCACGACGATCCCTTTGATGGTTTCGCTGTTATCAATAACGGCGGAGAATTCGAGTTAAAGCAAGTATCCATCTTCGGCACACAGTAATAGCGAAACGTCGCTGGGATTGTTTATCCGACTTTCTCGACCACGTCTTGGAGTTTGCTCAGAATTCTTCCTAATCACCCGGCGGCTAGGAAAGGAAAAATCGATGTTTCAGCAATACCGTAGTTTACTGCCTTATCGGAGCCTTCTGGCTCTTATGGTACTAATCGGTTGCGCACCTGTAATTAGGACTCCAAAATACACAACAGAGCCGAATTGGACGGTAGAAAATCCACTTGCGTCTACAGGCGCATCAGAAGGGTCATCCCGAATCGTATCGCGAGCTCTCACTTCTTCCAGCCTCGACGCTCTGCAAAGAGGAGAAAGCACGGCGACACCGGCATCGAGTCCGCTTAAAGACATTCATTTTGAATT
>VBKY01000195.1 GCA_005879255.1 Deltaproteobacteria bacterium | reverse complement strand
CTTTCTGGAAGGCAACTGCGCGTGGCTTCCGTGGCTGCTCTGGCGCATGGGCGAATACGCGGAACTGACCGGAGTCGCAGAGCATCCCGAAATGAAGCTCGAACCACGCGAATATTTTCAGCGCCAATGCTGGGGCGCGGTGGAGTGCGACGAAATAGTCGCAAAGAATATCCCCGACTTCGGCTTGGAAGACAACATCGTCTTCTCAACCGACTACCCGCACCTAGACGTCAAATTTCCCCACGCAGTGGAAAGCTTTCTCAAGCTACCTTTCAGCGATCAGACGAAGAGAAAGTACTTGTGGGATAATTGCGCGCGGCTGTACGGCTTTGGCTATTGAATAATCTCACCACGAAGAACACCCCCACCTTAAGTCTCCCCCGCAATTTGCGAGCAAGGAAAGAGGTGGGGCACTCATGTTTTAAGGTGCACTCAGCGCATCGCTTTCGTCGCATGCCGTAGAATTCAAGATACACTCTACTAGTTTGTCAGTCGGTCGCGGACACCGCGGCGCGCCCACAGAAGCAGCAGTAGAGACATTCCCAAAGTATAAGCCACGTCCCACAATACGGTCACGGAAAACTCGCCGTTGAACGACGCGCGCGCCAAGCGCACAGGATGCAGCAGGGGGAGCGCCTCGGCGACCCAGAGCCACGGCCCTGCCAGCCGTTCCTTCAGAGGGAAGAACACATCGGAAAATAGAAACAACGGGGTGAGAAACAGCGTGAAATAAAAACTGAACATGTCGATGTTGGGGATTCGCAATGAGAAAACCATGCCGATCGCGGCGAACAGCAGTCCCGTGATAGGAATCACAAAAATCACCCACAGCGACGACGGCAGAGGCGCCAGGCCGAAAAGCAACAACACGATGAAGAAACATCCGCCGTAGATGCAGGCGCGAGTCACCGCCCACAGCACTTCACCGGCCAGGACATCGTCCGGCTCGATGGGAGTCGTCAGCATGGCATCATAGGTTTTTTCAAAAACAAGCCGGACGTAGATGTTATAGGTCACCTCGAAGCTGGCCCCGTTCATCGCCGCCACGGATATGAGCCCGGGAGCGAGAAATGCGATATAGCTCGTGCCACCGATCTCTGAAATATAAGCGCCGACGCCTATGCCGATGGAAAAGAGATAGAGAACCGGCTCGAAAAAGTTGGGCAGAATATTCCACTTCCAGGTTCTCTTGTACATGACGGCATTCCGCCGCCACACGGCCAGCGCATAGGGAAGCGAAAGACTCACGGATTGGCCTCCAGGCTGGTTCCGGTAAGAGAGAGATAGACATCTTCGAGATTGGTGGGTCGGACGATGATTGAGCGGCGATCCCCCTCATCGTGGCGGCGAATTTGTTCGATAAGATCGGTGGTGTCGTCGAGGTAAAGCATCAGCCGCCTGCCGACGCGCAAGCGCCGGCCGGATGCAACGCCGTCGAGCAGCGCCGCTTCTTCGTTCGGAGTGCAATCAAATTCCACTGTTTCCGGCGCCAGTCGCGTCGTAATGAGTTCCGCCGGCGCCCCCGTGGCAATCACCTTGCCCGCCGAAACGATCGCGACTTGATCGCAAAGACGTTGCGCCTCGTCCATGTAGTGGGTCGTGATGAGCACGGTCGTCCCCTCCGCGCGCAGTTCTCTGACGCGCGACCACAAGGCCAATCGCACCGCAGGATCGAGTCCGGTGGTGGGTTCGTCGAGGATCAAAAGCTCGGGACCATTGACCAATGAAAGCGCGATGGCCAGACGCCGTTGGAATCCGCCGGAAAGCTGCCGCACAGGAACATGGGCATGGGAGCGTAGCTCAAGAAAGTCGATCAATTCTTCCGTCCGGCGCGAAAGCTCCGGCTCGCGAAGCAAATGATACCGGCCAAAAACCAAAAGATTTTCTTTCGGTGACAACGCTTCGATCAAAGCATTCTGCTGCAAGGTTACGCCGAGCCGGGAGCGAACCGCCCGCACATGACGGCCGATGTCCATGCCGAACACGCGAATCGTACCGCTTGTGGCCCGGGTAACGCCGTATATCATGCGCAGGGTCGTGGTTTTTCCGGCGCCATTGGGTCCCAGAAGCCCAAAACAGACTTCTGCCGGAACATCCAGATCCAGATTATCGACAGCAAACCGGTCGCCGAATTTTTTCGAGATCCCTCTCGCCTCGACCACCGGCGCAGGTGAAGCATGCTTGCTCATTGAATGCCAAATTTCTCCGTGACGCTGATCGCTCTTCTAAGCCAACCATTGAGAATAGCGCGTCCCGCGACGCGAGAGCAAATCTTCACCGAATATCTTAATGGAATACAAAAATCTGACTTATTCCAATCGCGACCGCAAGCATGGCGGTAGCGCAGTGTGCTATTTCCACAGCCACATGGATTGGAATCGCGTTTCGGGAGCGGAACAACTTCCTAGAAATTGGAGCGGAGGAGAAATCAATCCAATGTCAGCCTCTCGCTATTCGCTGAAAGCAAACGGCGCCCCGATGTAAAACCATGATGTGAGATGGAATTTACTTGAACCGTGCAACTGGGGTTTATGTACAAGAGCGGGAGCCGGACATCAAAGTCAAAATCCTCACATAAAAAGCCGCCACTCCCCACGCGGGACTTGGCGAATTAGCTGAACCAGAAATTGCCCAGTATTATTTCTTACGTGCTTTCTTTGCAGCCCAGTAAGCCTTTAACTTGGCCGATAGCTTCGCTCTGGCTGCCGGGCCCATTGTCTTTTTCTTAGGCTTGGCAACGGGTTTGACTGAACGCGTCGCTGGTTTAGCTCCACGAAGGGTCGCCCATCTTGCTTTTTGAGCAGCGGCAATTTTCTTTTTCACAGAAGCGCTCATGGTCCGCTTTCTCTTTAACGTGGCTCCAGAGTTGCCTGACGCACCGAGGATAGCACGCAGCTCTTTGGTCAAATCCGCGATTTGTTCTTTAATCGCAGCTGCCCGTTTGAGTTGGTTAATGGTAAGGTCGAGTAGATTCATGGGATCAATAAACATCAAAGCTGGTGAAAATCAAGTGCTAGTAAGATCTTAGCTTTTGGACCGCAGTCTGTCATTTCGATCGAAGGGAGAAATCTTTCTCGGGTCAGAAAGATTCCTCACATCCGTTCGGAATGACAGTCAGGGAGTCACCCGTGATTCTTTTCACTGTTCCGGCAATGATCATTCAACTGACGCGTCAGTGAAAACTGACCGGATTTGTTAGAAGGAGAAATCAGTTCAATCCTAGCATCGCCAGTTTCGTTTTCTTCGCTCATTTGATCACCTTGTCCCCGCGCGTCAGCACATTCGGCGGAATCGTTAGGCCGATCTGTTTTGCCGCCTTGAGGTTAATGACGAACTCGAATTTCGTCGGCTGCTCCACGGGTAAGTCAGCGGGCTTAGCGCCTTTCAAAATTTTATCCACGAAGGCCGCGGCGCGGCGGTACATGTCGGAAGTGTTCGCGGCGTAAGACATGAGCCCCCCTGCGTCCACAAACTCCCTGAATCCGTAGATCGCCGGCAGCCGGCTCTTCGCCGCGAGCTTCACGATCCGCGTGCGCTGAGTAAAGAGCAAAGCGTCGTCCAGCGTGATGAGAGCGCCGGCCCGCTCCTTTGTTGCAGCTTGGAATACCCTCTCGAAGTCGTCGGGGCCACGCACCTCCAAGGGCTGAAGCTGTACCCCCAACGCGCGAGCGGTAACCTCTGTCTCTCGCATCTGGGGCGGGACAGCTGCGCTGGTTGGATTTGAAAGGACAGCCAAACGGGAGAGCCGGGGAACTACCTCCTTGAGCAACTCCAGCCGCTTCCCGCTTAACTGCGAGGAAATTAAAGTGAGGCCCGTGATGTTCCCTCCCGGCCGCGCAAGGCTCGCGACAAGCCCAGTCTCCACTGCATCGCTAGCGACCGGCATGACGATGGGGATCGTCTTGGTCGCTTCCTTTGCGGCTTGAACCGCTACAATCGCGGCCGCCACGATGACGTCCACCTTGAGACTAACCAGCTCGGCTGCGAGATGAGGAAGTCGTTCTGGCTTCACCTCGCCGGATGGGAAGACGAGGATGATATTCTGGCCCTCCACGTAGCCCAGCTTGCGCAGACCCTGACGAAATGCCTCCCAGAGATGAACGCGCTCGGAGATGGGGCCGGGCGGAAGGATACCTATCCGAGGTACTTTTCCCGGCTGCTGCGCCCAGGCGAGATGGACGGAAGCGAGAAGGAAAATCGTGAGTAGCCAAAGCAGGTTTCTATTCATGGCCTTTGTTTTCACAGCAACGGATATGACACAAGAATCAGCTAATGAAAATCAATATTTTTGACCGGAGAAAGTAAAAAACCGTAGCAATTCGACTGCGGGGAGTTTCCCGCTTTGTTAAGCGCGGCAGAAGCGTATTTCGGAAGCTGGAGCAAGGCGTTGTATACGGCCGGGATCGATCCGAATTTGTACCTTGTTCATCACACTTGGCGCAAAGCCAAGGCAAGCAATAAATGATACAATCGAAAAAGTTCGGGTGGAACTTATGTGTGCTGTCCGCCGTGGTGGTCTCGTTGGTCACGGCCTTGGAGGTAAAATGAAAAAGAAGACCTTGCTTCTCTGGGCGTCGCTTTTGGTCGTCTTAGCCCTAGAAGGATGTGCGACGGTTCGCGGCATAGGGGAAGATATACAGAGCCTCGGGAGAGCCTTGAAAAGAGCAGTCTCCGGATAATCAAGACTTTAACTGCAATCGAATCATGTCTGCCTTGTCACGGCAGCGACGTGGGGGCAAAAGCAAATTGAAGCATCGGAGCGACGATGGCCGACCAAACGAAATCGGATAAAGTGACGCTGGAAGAATTAATGGTGAGCACGCTTGCGATGACTGATGCGTTGGCCAAGCTGATGATCGCCAAAGGTGTCATCACGGACGCGGAGTTCAAAAACCAACTGGGCACCGAGCGGGGCGAATTATCTCGCCGTGCTAAAGCGGCTGCACTGACAACTATGTGTGGACGTTTCGGCGCATCATGCCAGTACGGCGACATCAAGGTTCTCCAGGGAGACTTCCCCGGTTTTTACCCACGCTACAACATCGCGCCTTCACAAGACGTCCCGGTAATCGTGCGCAACGAAGACCGCAACCAGCTAAAGACAATGCGCTGGGGCTTGGTGCCGTCGTGGGCGCAAGACCCTTCCATCGGACAGCGCATGATCAACGCTCGTGCCGAAACCTTGCTCGAAAAACCATCTTTCAAGCAGCTCGTTGCAAGACGGCGATGTTTAGTTCCTGCTGACGGGTTTTACGAGTGGCGAAGAGAGGGCAACCGCAAGGTTCCGATGTGGATTTACCTAAAAACCGTGTGCCGTTCGCCTTTGCCGGGCTGTGGGATTATTGGCGAGACCCGGCTGGCGATAAGGAGCTTTACTCCTTCACGATCATCACGACGGAAGCGAATGTGTTATTGCGGCCAATCCACAACCGAATGCCGGTGATCTACGACAAGGAGATGGGGAGGCAGTGGCTGGAGGAGAGCTTTGGCGACCAGCCGATGATTCTCGCCGCTGTGTTGCGGCCATGGCACTCAGAGTTGATGGAAGCTCACGATGTTTCGACGCTCGTCAATTCACCTGAGAATGATACGGCGGAGTGCATTCAAAGTATTGCATCGAGCCAGTTCCGTAAACCGCAGTTGCCGCTTCTCTAGCGAACGAGTTCATCGCAACAGCCGCCTTCATGACGCAGACGTGAGAAGCAGCGTTAGGAATGGGTTGATGGAGAATTCAATTCAATCTCCTGCGTTAATGTTTTGGGGTAAGAGGCGCGGCAATTGAGCCTTGTTCTCGTGTTGCTCGCTGCGCCGGTCGTCTCGGGTATTTCAAGAGAACGGAAATTCTAGCTAGAGAATGACCCCATCGCAGGGCGAGAGGTCTCTGAAAACGGTGAGTAGGGTAAATCGTGAGGCTAGGCTAGTTTGATTGGCGGGCGATTTTGGGGAAGGGCGAATATGACTCACCCCTCCCCCCATGGTCGGAAATGAAACTCGTCAGCGAACTAACGCGGTTCGATAAGTTTGAGTCTTACGTCTCCTCCACTCCGGTGCTCGAACGTGACTTTGACCTTAGTGCCTTCTTTGAGCAAATCGGCTTTATTTTTTGCATCCTCACTGCTGACTTTCGCCTTCTCCTCCCAGTCTTTGCCCTTTACAGTCACCATTTTCGACTCTTTATCATAAGCCGAAATTGTACCAATTTTCTCCTGTGCGAGGCCGACAGCGGGAGCTAATAGCAGGGCCAAACCAAGTCCGATCACTTGTTTCTTGAACGTCATATAGTTTTCACCTCCTTTCTTTCATGAGCGTTAGGATTTGCTGATCGCTTGCTAGACCATCTTGCGCATCTCCTCAATCGAGAAAGCACGGACAAATTTCATTTTCACATTGCCTAATGACTGGACACTCGACATGAACTTATTGATAGATTTGGGTCCCTCCGCTACAGGCTGATAAATATCACGCGAAGAAAGTGTGTCAACACAGAATTGCAGCACAGCATTGAACTGAACGGATAGGTTTTAACCTGAATGCGAGCGCAGAACGATCGGGCGAGAGCAATGAGAGTCCGGACGCATTCAGGATAAAACCCGTTGGACTAAAGCGTTGGGTTGAAGCAGTGGCGGTTGTCTATGGGGATTGTAACCATGGCAGGGAGCCGAGCAAACATCGCCGTGCTGGTGATCGCGTGACGAGCGGGGCGCATTCGAGTTGACTTGTGAGATCCACCGGCTAGCACGTCCGACGTGAGAATGGGCCAAGAAGCTGTGAAACGATGCAACCAGGCGCACCGATGCGTTGGCTCTAGCAGAGACCGGGGCAAGCGCGCGGGTGTTGGTTGGTTGAGCGATCATCACGAAGAATCCCAGGGTACGGGGACAGGCAAATTGGCAAACAAGACCAGCGTTCCCTTTTGGCACAGAGGACATCGAGTGATATCGATGCCGGTGAGTTCGAGCATGAGCGGGTGAACTGATTTTTGCGGGAGCTTGGGCACAGCGGGATAGAGGTCTAGGAGTTGACGGCACTTGGACAGCAGGCTTTTGGATCGGTTGGCCAAAACGCCCGAGTGACGGACACGCACAAAGCGCTTGGGAATTACGTGGAGCAAGAAGCGGCGGATGAATTCGTGGGCATCGAGGGTCATAGTCTTTTTTCGGTCGTGATTTTTTCGGTCCCGGTAACTAAAAGTGACTTCTCGGCTATGGGCTGAGAGAATCCGATCATTGGACAGCGCCACGCGGTGGGTGTAGCGGCCGAGGTAGTCCAGCACCTGGACGGGAGAGCCGAAAGGTTTCTTGGCATAGACGATCCATGGTTTTTTTCGTAGCGCGTTGATCAGGAGCTTGAAGGCTGCAGGATCAGCCAAGTAAGTGCTTTGACTGACAAAGAGAAGCTTGTCAAAAGCGCGTTTGAGTAAGTCGAGGAATTGACCACGCAAGACCGCGCTCAGAGCTTTAATCGGGAACAGAAAGTTTTTACGGGCAGGACTCCAGCGCTTTTGATCGAACGACAAAGCTCCAGCGGGGACCAGACAATGGAGATGAAAATGATCCAACAGGGTTTGGTCCCAGGTGTGCAGCACTGTGATCAAACCGATTTGTCCGCCCAGACGAGTGCGGCCAAAATCAACGAGCGTTTCACCTACAGCTTTAAAGAGATCACTTAACAGAATCTTTTTGTTGGTCAGTATCAGAGCGTTGAGTTCATGCGGCAACGTAAACACCAGATGGAAGTATCCCACCGGCAACAGTTCTGACTTTTGTTTATTCAGCCACCTTACCTTGGCCAACGATTGGCACTTGGGGCAGTGCCGATTACGGCAGGAGTTATAGGCGGGGCGCTCATAGCCACAGGAGTCACACTGCTCGAGGTGACCACCTAGGGCCGCTGTGCGACAGCGTTCCACGGCCTGCATGACTTTGAGATGCGAAACCGGCAACGGATGATCGCGGCGATAGGACTCGCCATGGGCACGAAAGATATCGGCCAGTTCAACGCCGCGTCTTGCCGCTGCCAGCCGCCGACTGGCGGGCAGCATGGCTTAGGCCATCTATAACTGGAGCCGGTCGAGGGGACTCACGGCGTAGTCCACGTTCTGTGGCCGTAGCCTGAGATAGCGCTGGGTGGAAAGAAGGGAGGTGTGCCCCATCAAAAACTGGATCGAGCGCAAGTCCACACCTGCCTCCAGAAGATGGGTGGCGAAGCAGGCACGAAGGCTATGAATACCACGGCCCTTTTTAAGCCCCGCTCTTTGCTTCGCCGAGCGGAAGATGTGCCAGGCTTCCCCTCGGCTTAAGGGACCGTTCTTGGCCCGGTTGGGAAAAAGCCAGATCGCTGGCCGGTAGCGTTTCCAATACTGGCGCAGCTCCACAAGCAGGTTCTGAGACAGGATCGCATAGCGGTCCTTTCCCCCTTTGCCTTGCTTCACGCGGATGGTCATGCGCTGCGCATCGATGTCTGTGATCTTGAGGTTCACCAACTCACTGACTCGGAGTCCTGCCGAATACGCGGTCATCAGCAAAACACGTTGCTTGAGACCTCGGGCGGCACCGATCAATCGCACGACCTCGTCGGGACTGAACACCTCGGGCAGAGAGGAGGATTTTTTTCTCGGTGGAATGAACAGCTTGGTCTCATCCCACCCCAGGGTATCGTTGTAGAAAAAGCGCAACCCCGAACAGTATCCCGTCAGACTATTCGGCGATAATTTCCGTTCTATCGTGAGATGCACAAGAAAAGCTCGGATGTCCTGCTTGCTGAGCTGATCCGGTGATTTGTTGTGATATCTGGCCAGTCTGCTTACCGCGTAGACGTAGGACTCCTGCGTTGCTGGAGAGAAGTTCCGTAGCTTCATCTCCTCGATCATTCGGTCACGTAAAATTCCCATGATTGCCTCCTTGAGTAAATTTGATTCACGGAGGCTATCACTGCCCTCAGAGACCGAGTCAAAGAAAAGATCGATGATAAAGGAACTGCGGGTGGATTACCGAAAATGCTTCACTAACAGCGCCCTCTCATCCACCGCGAAGCGGTTTAGTCCATCGACGCTTCAGGCATATCTCACAGGATTTGTTCGAGGGAGAAATCAATTCAATCGCAGGGATAACCGTCGCGCATGAGCGGCCCGTAGCGGGCGGGCCTAGTCCGCTTGCAACGGGTCCGTCTCGATGCGCATGTTAGAAGGCAGCGCTACGACTTACCTCACCGAATGCGACGCTGTAAACCGCGATCTCAGAACGGCTCAACCTGAATGCGTTTTCCCTCTAGACGTACTTCGGACGTCCCAACCTCCTTGTCCTGCAAGTCACGTGTGCTGACTTTGGCCATGCCCGTGAACTCATTGTCTCCAGGCCCAGGGATAATGTGTATCCGCGTCTTGGTGCTGCCGATCCATTTTCTGTTTTCATCGAATCGAAACGCGATATAGGTGGCATCAAACTCCCTGTCGCCGACCCGCTTCCACGCACCATGCGCGCCACTAAGTACCGGATGCGTATCCCCGCTTCGAAAGAAAGTGCCATCCGACGAAAAGGTAAGAAGGTTCTTTCCCACACCAGCCGGGCGACTCGCTGTCACGATCCATGCCCCGATCATTCCTCGGCTAGTTTCGCCCGTCGATGTTGGAATCGCGCAACCAGCTACGAGCACGGTAATTGGTAGAATCAACAGAATAGATGCACGCTTTAACATGGGTTTCCCTCCTTTAATGAAACTGCCCCAACTTCTAGCAGCGTTTTTCTTCCTTGGGTGCGTGATTAAAAATTACCAACTGACTATCATCCTTGATCGTTCATATTGTCTAAAATCGAAAGCACGACCCCGCAGACTCCGACCTACTAATTTTATTTTGCGTCGGCCCGGGGAAAACCATAGGCCTCGGTGATTTTCTTTTGATAGTCTTCCATCTTGGTGACATGATCCCAGTCCACGATTGACAGTTTCAGCCCGCGCACAATCTTTTCCTGGACAGAGCCGGCGGTGAGATGGGATGCGCCATAAGGCTCATACTGATCTATGACCATTTGACCGGCGGGAGAGCATAGGAACTCCAACCACAAAAGCGCAGCGTAGGGATTGCTCGCCGCGTTAAGGATCGCTTGGGCTTCGTTGAGACGCGTCGGCACGGGTTCGAGGATCTTGTAGGCGATGTTCGGATCTTTTTTCTCCACCCGCAGGGCCACGGAAAGATTGGGGCCGAATAGCGTGCTGTATTCGCCCGACTGAATCATCGTCAACGCTCGGCTGTTGCCCCTGATCCACACCGGTTTTTGCGCAGCCAGCTTGCGGGCGAAATCGAGGGTTTTTTCCATTCCCCAGGCGGGAACGAGCGCGGCCACGTCTTTGGGTCGAATGTCGAGCATGAATTTTCTTCCGCTAAACTCTTCGCGCAGAAATCCTTCCCAGGTGTTAGGAATTTTTTCCGCGGCGATTTGCTTCTTGTTGAACGCGACGACCTGGAGGTCACTGGCCACAACCACCACGTGGCGATTGACTGGATCGATCATTTTCTGCGGGATTTGCAAGACTCCCTGTTGCGCCATTCCTAAAATGTCAAATTTCTTTTGATGGGGCAGGTACTCGGGGTACATGTCGAACGCGACGTAGTTAACGTCCCAGCTCTTGGCCATGCCCGCTTTCATCTCTTGAATCATGCGGATGTAGTTATCCGTCCCGGCGATCTCCTGAGCTTGCGAGTCAATAAAGGGATATTTCTTGCGGAACGCTTCGTTCAAAGCCTTCAGGGTCTGCGCATCGAGAGAACCCATGACGCGCAACTTGCCTTCTTTTTTGGCGTTGGCAATGATCTCTTCTTGACTGGCTGCAAAAATATACCCTTTCGCTTCGGCCTCTTGTTTGGCCTTCAGCACCGTTGGGTTGGCAGATGCGGCATAGGCGGTAAGTTGGCCCATCGGGAGCCCGAGCATGGAAATAATGTACAGTTCCATCAATTTGAATTTCACGGCAAACCTCCTATCTCGAAATCAAAATCCGAAGCCCGAATCCGAAACGAATCTTCACTGCAGAGACGTAGAGTTCGCGGAGGTTATCCATTTTCTTTCTCTGTGTTTTCCGCGCCTCAGCCTTAAAAGTTGTGGCTGATCCGTCCTTTGGCGGATCCGCGGTGATTCTCCAATTCTCTCTTCTTCACACACTCGCCGCATGACGGTAATAAACGATCGTAGTGCTGTCAACTTGCATCGAGACCGTTGACAGCTGTTGAATCGCTGTGGTAGGCGGCGGAATGGAGATAAGGAGCTAATATGAACGGAGCAACCGAAACGCTGGCACAGTTTGTCGTCGGCACAAGATTCGAAGATATTCCCGCCGTCGTTCTCCAGAATGCCAAACTAATGATACTGGACACCTTCGGCGTGATCCTCGCGGGCGCCCGTGATCCAGGATGCAAATTACTGGCGCAATGGGTGAAAGACCAAGAAGCCGCCTCGCGCGCAACAGTGATTGGCCAAGGGTTTCGTAGCTCATCGCTACTTGCGGCTCTTGCCAACGGTCATGCGTCCCACGCGCTTGACTATGATGACAGCGGTCACTACAGCACCCAAACGCTCCCGGCGGCGCTCGCGCTCGGCGAACCGAGGCACTTGTCCGGCGCTAAAATACTCAAAGCCTATGTTTTGGGACGGGAAGTTTGTTCGCGATTGGATGCGGCCTTCGATGCCGGCCGGGAAAAATTAACGGGGCCGACATATCGTGGCTGGCATCACACCGGTACGAATGGCTCCTTGGGAGCGGCAGCAGCCGCCGCCGTGGTTCTGGGCCTGGACCTGGAGCAGATGAAAACCGCCTTCGGAATTGCTGCCAATGGAGCTTGTGGGCTGCGCGCCAACATGGGCACGATGGCCAAGGCTTTGGTGTCTGGAAACGCCGCGCGCAATGGCGTCATGGCTGCCATGCTGGCAGAGCGCGGATTCACAGCTGAAAAATCGATTCTTGAAACCCCTCAGGGGATGGCCAACGCGTTCTGCGACGAGGGCGATATCGACTGGAAGTCTCTGACCCGCGACTTGGGCAAGCATTACGAGCTCGAGCGCGGCGCGATCACGAAAGAATATCCATGTTGTAGCCCGGCCCATCGACCGATCGAGGCCGTTTTGGAACTCGTGAAAGAGCGCGGCATCCGGGCAGAGGACGTGGATTGGATCGAGTGCGATCCTCATTCGTTCTCGTTGAGGAGAAACGAAGCCGGCGACGCCCACGAAGGTCAGTACAGCTTGATATACTGTCTGTCCGTGGCGCTTCTCGATGGCCAGATGGGACTTCGGCAGATGTCCGATGAACGGGTGCGAGCCCAGGATGTCCAAGCGCTGATGCGCCGGCTCCGCATTGTCCCGCCGCCGGGAGGCCCGGTAGAAAGAAGGCCCAAGGAACGCGTCACGGTTCACTTGAAGAACGGGCAAAGTCACTCGGCCGAGGTAACGCGTCCACACCGTATCAGTAATCGGGAGGGTCTCGAAGCGAAGTTTTTCACTTGCGTTCAAGGGAGTTTATCCCCAGAGGCAGCGGCACGAGTACGCGACACAATCCTGAATTTGGAAAACCTTTATGACATCGCGAAGCTCCTCGACTATGTCCACCTATAGAACCGACCGATAAATCCGCTCATATCGAGTTCGTGGACCAAGCGAGCGCTAAAAATGCCAACTCGTTCAAAAGTTCGAGGTTCATAACCCAATAAGTCGGAACGGTTCTCTCTACTAAAAGACAGCAACACGACCCTTTCCGCGAAAGTGCTTCAAACGGCTGGAACGACTTGTCCGTAAATCCGAACTATTGTCAAAGTCTGATCATCGGCTGGCCTCGTCGCTGGCGATTACCTTGACGAACGCATAGTACACGGCTTGGCATTGCCTTTTCATCAGGTCGTATTGCGTTATGCCTGTTGACGTGCTGGGATACCCCAACGGCAAGCAGGAATGTGGCGGCGACATGGTACGTTGCAAACCAGCGTCTAAGGCTTACAAATCTAATGGAGCCGAGTGGAGGGCGACGCCATGGGTCTTACTCGTTTGGAACAGTAACGACAAACCATTAACGAAGGGAGATCATATATGAAACGCTTCCTAGGTATTCTAGTGGCTTCTATGTTTTTGGGTTCGGCCGGCTACGCTGCGGAGAGCGGCTCCGTGCCCGAGAGTCGAGGAGAAAAGGAAGACAGGAAAGTCGGCTTCGAGGGCGAACAGAAAACGCCTGACAAGAAATAGACGAACCAAATAAGCTTCTCGCATTCGATGTAGCGAGGTGACCCTCCCACCTCGCTGATCGTTGAACCGCTTCATTACATTTCCCTCGGCGGGAAATTAGCCAGACAGCAGCTGTCTTTTTGTCAAACGAGCCATACAGACTGTCAAGCGGTGAGACTAGTTAGGCTTTAGTCCAATACGGTGCAATCTTACAGACCTTGACTCTGGTCTAGTAGACGAAATAGGCTGCGGACCAAATAAGTGGGATAGGCCGCCAGGGTCGGCGGCAATCGCAAGTAAAGTTGCTTGACTTTACGTCACAAAGTAAAGCGATACAGTTCAACAAATAGTCGTTCAACCCCGGCGGATAGGCGGCCCCGCAACGGCACAGCCAAAACAATCACTTAACTTAATCGTTACGTCCCAAGGACAAGGAGATGAATTAGAGCAACGGGAATCACGCGCACCCAATTCTCCAGTTCTTCAGTCGGCCTGTTGTTGGCATCGCTGGGTCGATCGCTAGCATTGTTGGCATTGCTCTTTCTGTATACTTTTTCCTTGCGTCTCGCGAGACACCAGAACTCACGTACTTTGTCCATCCAGCCAAGGCTGCGGTTGTCAGAACCGGTCAGACTTCACGCCTTTCAGTTCAATTTGAGGGCCAGGATCTTGCTACGGACGTTACCGCCGCACAAATTGCCTTCTGGAATGCGGGGCGTAAGCCGATTCGTGGCGCAGCAATACTCAAGCCACTTGTCATACGGACAAGTGATAAGGCGCGGCTCCTTGAGGCGAAGCTTCGCAAGGTCAGCCGAGACGTTGTCGGACTTTACGACGGCGCAAGCCTGAAGTTCGTGGCCAAAGTCCGAAGTGGGTTTGTGTCACGTGTCCGGCGAGAGGTTTTCCAGAGGTTCGGGAGGTTCGAGACTGAGAAGTGTCCCTTTACTAACCTACCGGAGAAAAGGCGGACGCTGTGGGCGCTCACCGCGGAAGAAATGAAAGAGTGCCGCTGGCTGAAGCCGCAGCTCGTGGCTCAGATCGAGTTCACGGAATGGACGGCGGACGGGCATCTGAGGCATTCGAGTTTTGCTGGGCTGCGAGAGGATAAAGAGGCGCGACGGGTCGAACGCGAATAGATAATGAAATCTTAGATTTGTTTCAGTCTCTATAATCCGGTATCAAGAAACACGAGAGCGGGGTTGAAATGGTAATTCAGAGTCGCGCTATAGACCCACATTGGAATTATTTTGTCGCCCTCGACGACGACCTCGTAAAATTGTCGCGGTATGTCGATTTACACGAAAAGAACTTCGATTGCTATTCCATCGAGATTGCGAGGATACTATTGGCCTCGGCTGCAGAGGTGGATGTCATCTGCAAGCAGTTATGCAAGAAAGTGGAGCCCAACTCCTCTGCTGACAACATAAATGCCTACCGAAGCGAAATTACTGTAGCATTTCCGAATCTAACAAAACTGAAAGTCTTGGTTCCACGCTTCGGCCTTACTCTCAGGCCATGGGATGAATGGCAGAATCAAGGTGTTCCCCTATGGTGGACCGCGTACAACAAAGTAAAGCACCATCGGCACACAGATTACGAGAAAGCGAGTCTCAAAAACAGCTTGAATGCTGTCGCAGGACTGTTCGTCGTGCTTTTACATCTGTACAAAGACAAAGCTGTCTTGGGTGAGCTCGCGCCAAACCCGCAACTCCTCACGCTGGAGCACGTTGATGGAATGTCCATAACAGGCGCCGGAATAAACGTATCGTATGCTCTCGACCGTTGATGCTTTGCAAACTGACGTGCTCGTTACCTGAATAAATAACGGAGGAGTGGCTAAGCGTGATAAACCTCAATTTGAAAACGTCCTAAATCTCGGCGCCATCCAGGGGCCTTCTCTGCTGCTTTGCCACGCCGGTCGCCCACGCTAAGGGATATTGCAGGGCCTTAAACAGATTATCGTCGGCACCGTGCTTAGGCTCATAACGCAAAGCCTTCTTGCGGATTGCGGGGATTAACAATGACGATCTTGTCCCATGAGTGTTCTAGGCGGACAATCTGCCGCAACTGATCTTGTTCCCCGCCCTCAAGCCCATAACCGATGTAGTCCACCAGCGCGAGCCACCACTCTGGATACCTATGACGAACTCGCGCAACCTTCGCGCTCTTCTCAGCCACGCATATTTTAAGATTTCTCTGCATCTCTCCGAGCACGAAGCCTCCAGCGTCCTGGTCGCCTGATCCGCCGAGCACGAAAAACGTGGGATGCATATTCGAAGCGGGAACGATTTCGATCGTAAGACCTGAAAGACAGATATGCGTCCTTTGTTGATTGGGCCGGTACCTAAACGCCAGAAGCGCTTCACGCATAGCTCTCTCTAGCTCGTTCCTGGGAGGCACGGGCCGTTTGATGCTATACCAGACGAACCAACTTGAGCCGCGTGCTGGCAAGCCCAGCGAATCAAGTAATTTTGGAATACGGCGGCTGATGGGTATGCTGGTTTCTTCTAAACCGCGATGGCCGGTCGCTGTTTCCTCGTTCTGATTTAGTCGGCGGACTTCCACGGCGATTTGCCTATTCACTAGAAAATCAGGCGAAACCTTGCCGTCTGGCTCGTGGACGATGTCGGTGTAACCAGCGCCAAGCAAGTACTTTTTCACGATTATTTCAGATCGTTCCATCGCTTCCATTTTACGCTATCGGTTGAGTCGCCTCATTGGTGTAGCTGCTTAAGCATGAGAAGTAATTTAGTATAGGCATAACTGGTTTTATAGATGCTCCTACGTCTTGCTTAGATCATTGTTGATGCCCACCAGCCAACGCAAGAATGCGCTACCACTGCTTAGAACATACACGGCAACCTCCATTGTCGGCGCTACTGGCTGCTCACTTGGTTGGCCGTGGCGATAGTTATGCAGCGCGTTGACCCAATCGGCGAAGCCATCAAACAGTTCAGTCACCACTTGTGCCGCTGTTGGTTCGCCCGCATAGAGGGGCAGGCATTTTTGCTTGAGCGCGGTTTCTACCAACTTCTTGTACAGGTTCTTTGCTGGGACCATCTGCCGAACCAAGATTTCTAGTGACTCAAACATAGAACGCACAGCAGCCTTAGTGTCAGGCGGGTCACTGTCCATATGCCGATAGGCTGCCTCATAGGCGTCAAGCACGCCGCTGAGTTCTGAAGCGTCGAGCGCACTTAAAGTGGCGACGCAATTGCGCTCGAACTCTTCGTCAACAAAGAAGTGAACGCCGCACTTCGGGTCGAGTCGATAGCCTACGTTTTCTTCCCGCAAAGCCCGTTCAACGAAGGTTTTCCAGTTCTCCGCTTTTGTGCGGTATCCTATGTCGGCGACGGCCTCATAAACGAGCGTTATCGAATCAAGAACGTCCCTAAGTTCACCGCGTTCAAAAAAGAGGTTTGGCATGTATCCGCCGCCAATGTTCACGGGAATTTTTGCTCCTGTCTCTTTGTGAATTAGTTTTTGAATTACGTCGCGGTGGTCATCAAGATTAGCCCAATAATAGGCAGACAGGCGATTTCTAAATCGCTGGCTGTCCCGCAACGGTGCACCGGGTTCAAGGTACACTAGGCTAAATCGTTTTCCCTCTTCCATGGGCAACGCATGAGTGTAGCAAACCAACTCGCCGACGCAAGAAAAAAACTTTTTTGATTCCGGTCAGCGCTTCGCGTCCACGACTTCGGTCTTGGCTCATTGACAAATCGCCACCGAATGGCCAGAGAAAGTGAATGCAACTCCTAATACGGGCGAGTTGCTCGACGTTCTGCAACGCGCGAGAAAAAAGAGGCGCTTGGACTGCCCCTTTGTGTTTCACCATAACGGAGAGCCCGTAGGCGATTTTCGCAAGGCATGGCGCAACGCCGTCAAAGACGCGAAACTAGGCAAAGTACTTGTGCATGATTTACGGCGGACCGCTGTGCGCAATCTCGTACGGGCTGGGGTGCCTGAGCGTGTCGCTATGAGCTGAGCGGCCATAAGACCCGCAGCGTCTTTGATCGCTACAACATCGTGAGCGAGGCAGACTTGGCCCAAGCCACTGAGAAATTACAAGCGCATTTAGAGAAACAAGCAAGTCAGAGGAAAGTGGAAGACCTAAAAGACGCGAACTAACCGGGGAATACGGACGCAACACGGACGCAGAACGAACACAGGCAAGGCGCTTAGGTGAAGCAAACCGGTAAGATATTGATAGCAGAGAGAAAATGGTGGGCCGCCGGAGACTCGAACTCCGGACCCGCTGATTAAGAGTCAGCTGCTCTACCAACTGAGCTAGCGGCCCATGTCCTCGTTTTGCTCGGAATTCCAAATCTCAAATTAGAAATTTCAGACAATTTGCAATTTGCAATCTGAAATCTGAGATTTGTGATCCCGAAGGGCTGGGGTGAGTGAAGGGATTTGAACCCTCAACCCCTGGAGCCACAGTCCAGTGCTCTAACCGTTGAGCTACACTCACCACAACATCAAAGACCAATCTTGGCGCGCCAGAAGGGATTCGAACCCCTGACCTACGGCTTAGAAGGCCGTTGCTCTATCCAACTGAGCTACTGGCGCCGTAAAAGCAAGCAGTGAGCAGAAAACAATAACCAGTCTAGCGCGCGCCTTCGACTGATCACTGGTTACTGCTCACTGCTCACGGATCTGGTCGGGGCGAGAAGATTCGAACTTCCGACCCCCTGCGCCCAAGGCAGGTGCGCTACCAGGCTGCGCTACGCCCCGTCATTTGACCTCGGTCATTCTACACAGGGACTACGTGAAATCAAGGTTTTGAAGCTAAATCAACCAGCCGAGGCAATGCTTCTGCGAGTCTCTTCAGCGCCTTCGGTCAATCTCGCCGAAAGTCTTGCCGAACGGGGGATAGAAAAACAGCGGATCGTAGCCGAACCCATTCGAGCCTCGGCGCGCAAATCCGATCCGTCCCTCGCAGGATTTGCGCACGGTCCAGGGCTTCATCCCAATTGATTTGGGTGCGCACAAAGCCAGAGCGCAGACAAACCGCGCGGTCCGATGTGCTTCGGGCACACTTTCTAATTCACGGAGCAGCCGGTCATTATTCTTTTCGTCATTGCCCTCCTCACCGCTATAACGAGCGGAATAAATGTCGGGAGCGCCATTCAAAGCATCGACCTCTAAACCGGAATCGTCAGCCAACGTAATCCTATGTGAGAATTCTGCCAGCGTTCGCGCCTTCTTGAGCGCATTTTCTTCAAACGTTGCGCCGTCCTCGACAACCGTTGGCCAGCTCGGCAAACTCTCCAGCGGCAGAATCTTGATAGGAATTTTGCTGAGGAACGCTTGTACCTCGGCGAATTTGCCCTGGTTGGTCGTGGCAACGAGCAGTTCAATCACGCTTGACTAATTTTACGCTAGCTCGGCGATGACTTTTTTTTGCGCCTTGAGCAGCTCTTTGATGCCCTGCTGAGCAATTTCGGCCATGCGCTCCATCTGCTTCTTAGTAAAAGGGGAATTCTCGGCGGTGCCTTGAACCTCGATGAATTTCCCCGATCCGGTCATGACGAAGTTCATGTCGACGTCGGCTCGGCTATCTTCCTCGTAGCAAAGATCCAAACAAATCTTGCCGTCGATGATACCGATACTCACCGCAGCGACGGAGTCCTTTATCGGGTCGACGCCGATAATCCCGCGACTAAGCCAGCCGCGCATCGCTTCGACCAGCGCCACGTAAGCTCCTGTGATTGCCGCGGTCCGGGTTCCGCCATCGGCTTGGATCACGTCACAATCAATCCAAATTGTCCGCTCGCCGAGGCTTCTCAAATCCGCGATCGCTCGCAGGCTGCGGCCGATCAAACGCTGAATCTCATGGGTCCTGCCGCCAACTCTGCCGCGGGCTGACTCGCGACCGATGCGCGTCTGGGATGAGCCCGGTAGCATGCCGTACTCCGCCGTGATCCAACCTTTCCCGCTGTTGCGGAGAAACTGCGGCGCGCGCTCTTCAAACTTCGCCGTGCAAATGACCTTGGTGTCGCCCATCTCGATCAAGACCGAACCGTCGGCAGTCTTGATATAACCCGGCGTGATTTTTAGCGGCCGCAGTTGTGATAGTTTTCGTCCGTCAGATCTCATTGGTCATCCAATCCAAAGATGTTCAAACAGTTCAAGCCGTTCAAATTAAGATTTATTTGCCGCAAAGAACGCAAAGGTCGCATAGCAATACCCTCAAAACCTTTAAAACCTTTCGCGTTCTATGCGTTCTTTGCGGCTAAATTTTCCGTCTTGGCGTTTATGCTAGCTGTTCAAATGAAACACGACCATCTTTAGTTCACTCATCTCCTGCACAGCATACTTCGGACCTTCTTTGCCGAAACCGGAGTCTTTGAGTCCGCCGTAGGGCATCAAATCGACCCGCCATTGCGATCCCCAGTTTACGTGAAGGTTGCCGGCTTCCGCTTCGCGCGCAAATTTCATTGCCCATTCGACGTTGTCAGTGAAAATGCCGGCCGCCAGCCCATAGACACTGTCGTTCGCCAGAGCGATCGCTTCCTCAATCGTGTCGAAGGGCGTCACGGCCACCGCCGGCCCGAATAGTTCGTCGCGAGAGATACGCATCTCCGGGTTCACGTCCGCAACAACGGCCGGCATATAAATGGCGCCGCGTCTGCCGCCGCCGGCAACGAGACGAGCGCCACTTTTAAGGGCTTCGTTGATCCACTCGTCGACACGAACAGCTTCGCTTTCCTTTACCATGGGACCGACGTTCGACTTGTCGTCGAGTTGATTTCCCGTCTTCAGCGCTTCGACTTTCGGTTTCATCGAGCTCAACAAATCGCCGTAAACTTTCTTTGCCGTTAGCACCCGTTGTGTCGAGATACAGGTTTGGCCGGCATTGCCATAGCCGGTCATCGCCAAGACGGTCGCAACTTTGTCCAAGTCAGCGTCCGGCATGACTATCACCGGACTATTAGAGCCGAGCTCCATGGTAACTTTTTTAATTCCCGCGGTGCGACAGATTCGCTCGCCGACTTCCCGGCTGCCGGTGAAGGTGACCTTGCGCACGCGGCGATCGGCGACCAGGGCATCGCCAATTTCACCGCCCGATCCGGTGATGCATTGAATGCCCTCGGGCGGAAGTCCTGATTCGAGCAGGATCTCCGTGAGCTTAAGCGCCGAGAGCGGCGTATCGGACGCCGGCTTCACGATGACTGAATTGCCGGCGGCCAACGCCGGGCCTACTTTGTGAGCCACTAGGTTCAACGGAAAATTGAACGGTGCGATGGCGGCGACAACGCCGCAGGGCACGCGCAGCGTGAAGCCGAATTTCTTCGACCCGGTTGGGTCCGCATCTAGCGGCACCGTCTCGCCGTGCAACCGCTTGGCTTCCTCCGCCGAGCCCATGATGGTTTCGACGGCACGGCTCGCCTCGCCGCGCCCCTCGGCAATGATTTTGCCCTCTTCCGTGGAGATGAGCCGGCCCAACCCTTCGTTGCGCGCGGCCATTGTGTCCGCCGCCTTGCGCAAAATTTTCCAACGCTCGTAACTTGAAAGTTTTGCCATCACTTTGGCACCGCGTTCGGCGTAGGCAAGCGCTCTTTCCAAGTCGCCGGCATCAGCCCGTGGCACGGTGTCGATTACGGAATTGTCGAAGGGATTTCTGACTTCGATCTTTTTCGGCTTATCGATCCAACTACCAGCGATAAAATTCTTCACGACAATTACCTCCAAAAAAGATTGGCTCAAATCGCATGCAAACGCTAATGCGTTGTTCCTCTCTTCCTTGCTCCTTGCGCTTTGCCCTCTGCTCTCTGCGCTGCCTATTGTTCACTCTTCTTGGTTCTCGTCCAGGGCTTTTCTATAGAAACTTCTCCCGTAGGCGCGATGAAACGCCGTCCACTTCGATCCCGGCTCTTTCTCCGGCAAGCTTTGAATCGCCTGGATCTTGCCGTCGAGGTCGTCCAGAGAAT
This sequence comes from Deltaproteobacteria bacterium, assembly GCA_005879255.1. The sequence goes on along the minus strand of VBKY01000195.1, from coordinate 12,044 downwards.
GAAGAATAACGGCTTCCAAGGTCTGCGGCAATTTCGGCGAACCGAACTCATAGGCGCCATGATGGCTGACTAGCAAATGTTTAACCAACATCGCCAATTCTTGAGGGAAGTCCGGAATCGCCGCGATCTTCTGGCTTACCATTTCGACTTCCATGACCAAATGCCCCAAAAGTTGCCCCTTGTCGGTGTAATCCACTGCGCGCTCGAAAGAAAACTCGTAAACCTTGCCGATATCGTGAAGAAAACCACCGATCAGCAAGAGATCCACGTCGATGCCGCGATAGTTCTCGGCAACCTTGAGGATGAGCTTTAGTAGCGAGAGCGTGTGTTCCAACAATCCGCTTATATAAGGATGGTGAATCGTTTTGGCGCCAGGCGCTTGTTTCAACAGATGCATCAGTTCCTGATCAGCGAAACAGGCTTCGACGAGAGCCAGGAGATGCGGGTTTTTGATGGTGCGGAGAATTGCCTGAAGTTCTTCCAGCATGGCGTCCGGCTCGAAGGCGCTCTTTGGCAGAAAATCTTCCGCGGCGACTTTCGATTCCTCGACGCGCAAAACATCGTGCACGCGGATTTGCATTTTTCCCTGATACAAAGTCGCCTGGCCGCGGACGCGGACAAAATCGTTCTTATCGAATCCTCGCGCTAAGTCGTCGGCCCGCTCCCACACCCGCGCTTCGATCTCGCCGCTGCGGTCGAGCAGCTTGAGCGTTAAATAACTATTCCCTCCCTTGGTCAAGCCATGATTTTTCGCCGCAACTAGAAAGAGGCCATCCACCGATTGATTATCGCGAATATCGGCGGCGTAAAGAGATTTCATATGGATAGCCTCGGCTCGTTACCTGAGTGTATTTGCCAAATCATAAAGCGACTGTACCAAAAAACGACGCAAAAATACGACGGCGATCCAAACCACAATCGGTGACAGATCAAAACCACTGGCGACAGTCGGCAATCTCGCCCGCACTTGCTCCAATACCGGCTCGGTTGCGGCATGGAGAAATCGGACAATCGGATTATTGTAATCGGCACGGACTAAAGAGACCACAATGCGACCCACGAGTATCCACATATAGGCCCACAGGACATAGTCGAGCACTTGGGCAACGGCGAATATCAGATTGGCGAAAATGAACATTGAGGCTCATTGGCTCCTCGGGCCGAACAGCGCGGTGCCGATGCGCACGATCGTCGCCCCTTCTTCGATCGCTACAGTGTAATCATGCGTCATGCCCATCGACAGCTCTCTGAGATCAACATTTGGCAAGCGGAATGCGTTTAATTTTTCTCGCAACTCGCTGAGTTCGCGAAAGTACGGCCGCACCTCGTTCAGGTTTTTGCGAAACGGGGGCACGGTCATTAGCCCCGCGACACGCAAGTTCAAGAGCGGCGCCATCCCTTCAACCAGTGCGATGAGCTGCTCTTTGGCAATCCCGGTCTTGCTTTCCTCGTTACCCAGATTGACTTCGACAAAAACCCGCACGGTCCTTGCGCTCTTGCGGGCCTCTTTGTCGAGCTCGCGCGCCAGCGCCAGATTGTCCAACGATTCGATAACATCGAAAAGCTCGATGGCGGCCTTCGCTTTGTTGCGCTGCAAGTGGCCGATCATATGCCATTCGGCGGATTGCGAGATTCGCTCCTTCTTCTCCTTGGCTTCTTGAACGTAGTTTTCACCGATCAGATTTACTCCCGCGGCGATTGCCGCCTGGATTGCATCGATGCTTTGCGATTTCGAAGCGCCGAGTAGCTTAACCTCTTCGGCTTTTCTACCACATTTTGCCGCCGCATCGTTTATGTGAGATAAAAGTTCACGGTAATTAGCGGCGACGTCGACCATGAGAGCATTTGCTTACCATACTGGCGTGGAGAATTCACATGCGCCGGTCCAGGCCAAGTTGAACGGTTGAACGTAGGCATCGAGTACAATAGTAGAGTTAGCACCGGAGGAGCTATCGATGCCCCCTCGAATGTCTCTCCATCATGGCGCCAAAGCATTGGTCCGAGGCGGCGAAATGTCGCACCACCGTTGACACTCGCCCATTTTTCGTAGTTAATTGCCCGCGGGAAAAGCCGTGCGCGGGTGGCTCGGAATGTCATAATGCCTGTTAGAAACTTTTTGCTTGGGCTGGTGCAAAGCTTTGCTGCTGTTGTTCAGGCTGACGCTTCCCCGCCTTTCTACAAAGGCAAGACAATCAGGTTTATCGTCGTCTGCTCGGCCGACGAAGAAATCGAAAAATAACCCTGCAATTTTTCAACATGGAATCGAACCTGGTCGGCTAGCTTAAGGAAACACTGAAAGGAGAGTGAAAATGGAGAATCCCGGTTACCGAACCCCTATCAGGGGCAACATGTCTAACTCGGACTCGTATGCAAAGCCGTTGCGCGGTTTTATCCGGAGCAAACGACGACAGCGTGGGATTCTACACCGCACGTTATTCACTATTAGTCTCGCGGTGTTGCTGGCGGGTACCGCGACCGCAGAAACGGTACAGTTCCGAACCGCGTCACCTTCCCAAGATGTTAATATTACGGCCGATTTTTACCGCCCGTCAGGAGATGGTCCGTTTCCCGCTATCGTAGTGCTTCACACATGCGGCGGTGTAGGCAAAAAAGAAGGTCAGTATGCGTACAGCCTTCGTAGTGAGGGCTATGCGGTTGTGGTTCCCGACAGCTTCGGTTCACGCGGGAATAGAAGGCCAGGTTACAAATGCACGCCGGGTAACTATGAGAAACATGTTAGTGATTCCATCTCTGACGCGCTTGGAGCCGCTGCCTACCTCCGTTCACTGCCTTTCGTGCGAGGCGATCGAATTGCTGTTATGGGTATGTCGCTGGGCGGTACCGCAGTGTTAGCTTTCCCTCCAGAAGCGCAGGACCAGGGTATCCGAGCCGCGATCTCGTACTATCCCCCATGTGTGCAACCCGATGGTAAACACTTCTTTAACGAGTCGAAAATTCCTCTTTTGCTTTTATTGGCTGAGTTGGACAATTGGTCGCCCACTCCGGCATGTGTTGCGAAGGCTCAGGAAAGCCAAAAGTCGGGAAGAATCGTTGAATGGATGGTATATCCGGGTGCACATCACGGATTCGATAACCAATCATCAATTCAATCAGAGTGCCACGGATGATTCATGGAACCGTTTTAAAACTTTTCTGACTAAACATTTAGGGAAAGAGCCCTAGCCTGCGAGGATTGGCTGAATTCGAGTAGCCCAGCGCTTCAGAAGACCACTTCAAATTCGACAGGGGATAACATGGCTAAGTTTCATGCGAGGGTATTAGTCAATGCAATTTTCGTTTTCCTTCTCGGACTAACTACAGCACAAGCACAGCAACCTTTCTACCGAGGCAAAACCGTCCGGATCATCGTCGGCGCATCCGCCGGCGGCGGCTACGACACTTATTCCCGAACCATCGCCCGCCATATGGGCAAACATATTCCCGGCAACCCCGGTTTGATCGTCGACAACATGCCCGGCGCCGGTTTTCTGATTTCGGCGAACTATATGTACAAAGTCGCAAAGCCGGATGGCTTGACCATCGGCCATTTCATCGGCGGTCTTTTCCTACAGCAACTTTTAGGCAAAGCGGGAGTCGAGTTCGACGCGCGCAAATTTGAATACATCGGCGTGCCGGCTCAAGACAATTATATGCTCGGAGTACATAAATCCACCGGCATTACCAGCATCGAGCAGTGGCTATCGAGTAAAACCATAATCAAGTTTGGTGGCGTTGGCGTCGGTTCAGCCACTGATGATATTCCAAAGGTCCTTGGCGCAGCCATCGGCCTACCCTTTCAGTTGGTCTCAGGTTATAAAGGCACTGCCGACGTTCGGCTCGCGTTCAATAGCGGCGAAATAAACGGTATCTGTAACTCATGGGAGTCATTCAAAGCTACCTGGAGCAAAGAGCTTTCTGCCGGCGAGGTGGTCATCGTTTTGCAAAATGTCGCCAAACCGCATCCCGACCAACCGAAGCTACCCCTAGCGATCAACTACGCCAAAACAGATGAGGGCCAAAAACTCATTCGTGCCCTGGTCCACAGCGTCGGGCCGACGGCCCGGCCTTATGTCTTGCCGCCTGGCACGCCGAAAGATCGCGTGCAAATTCTGCGCAAAGCTTTCATCGATACGGTCAAGGACCCCGAATTTCTCGCCGACGCAAGCAAAGCCAAGCTCGACATTAACCCGCTCGACGGCGCTGAGCTAGAAAAGAACGTCCGCGAAGTCTTCAATCTCGATCCCAAGCTGGTTCCACGTGCGAAAGAAATTTTGAAGTGACCTCGTAGAACCTGGAGTACTGGAGTGTTGGAGATCGTAAACGTCGAGCCTTGTCCTAGCGCGCTTTCAGCTTCGACGGACCCGCCGAGCATCTCGGTGTACTTCTTCACAATGTAAAGCCTAGTCCGGCGCCGCCGAACTCTCGGGTGCTCGAGCTGTCCACTTGCTTGAACATGTCGAAGATGACGTGCAGGCTCCCTTCCGGTATGCCGATGCCGGTGTCGGAAACCTCAAACTCGAAATTCTCGTTGACGCGCGCGGATATAGTCAGGGTGCCGCGTTTGGTAAACTTGATCGCATTGTCGGGCGACCCTATTAGTTATTCTTCTCAATGCGGAGTGCGGAATGCGGATTTCGGAATTCAATCCGCAATCATCAATCCGAAGTCCGCAATTCCTAGAGTCCTCAATCATCATTTATTTCGTCAGGCATTCCTCAATCTCTCTGATCAAATCCGCCGGTTCGAACGGCCGCTTCCACGATGTTGTGCGCACGGTAACCGAGGATCGCGGTCAGACCTGGCGGTTGGTGAAATCGTCATCGACGACTAGAATTGTTGCCATAGTCTTAATCTGCCAAGAATTTCTCGACGTCTGCCGGCGGCACTGCCGGGCTGAAGATGTAACCCTGAATCTCGTCGCATTTCAGCAACTGCAAGAGCTGTAACTGCTGCTCGGTTTCTACGCCTTCGGCGATGACTTTTAGATTCAACGAGCGTGCGAGGGAAATAATCGCAGTGACGATCGACATGTTTTTGGAATTCGTTTCCAGGTCAAAGATAAACGAGCGATCGATCTTCAGGGCGCTGACCGGCAGTTTCGCAAGATAGCTCAAGGAAGAGTATCCGGTGCCGAAGTCGTCAATGACGATGTCCACGCCCAGCTCGGTGAATTTCTGCAATTTCTCGATATTTTGCTCCATATTTTCCATGAGGAGATTTTCGGTGATCTCCAGATCCAGGGCGCCGGCGCCGCACTTTGCGGCCGCTTCCGCGATGCTGACGGCGAAGTCCTTCTGCTTGAGTTGCAGCGGTGAAACATTCACGGAAACCCGGGGTGGGTGCGCCAACCGGCGCGCCCACCTTTGATAATCCGCGGCGGCCCGTTGCAAGACCCACTTGCCGGCGTCGACGATTAAGCCACTTTCTTCCAGGACTGGGATGAACGCGCCGGGATAGACCAGGCCCTTTTCCGGATGGCTCCAGCGCAACAAACCTTCGAGTCGCATAATTCGGTTGGTGTGAGCGTCGATTATAGGCTGGTAGTACAGGACGAATTCGTCGTTTTGTAATGCCCGCTGAAGCCGGTTTTCGAGCGTGAGTTTCTCCGCCATCCGAGCGTTCATTTGCGCCGTGAAAAACAGATAACGATCCGCGGACGATTTGGCTCTTTGCAACGCCGTTTCAGCGTTGCTGAGCAGCTTCTCGGCGTCTTTGCCGTCCAAGGGATAGATGGAGGCGCCGCCCTTGAGAGTCACCCGCATTTCCTCGCCCTCGACGCGAAACGGAGCGGCGGCGATGTCGCGCAATACCTCTTCCAAGAAGTGGGCGATCTCGGCATCGTCCTTGATCGAAGGGAGATAAGCGGCAAAAGAGCTTCTTGTCACGCTGGCCAGCCAGGCGGTGTTTTTGACTTTGCCGGTAAGCCGTTCGGTCATCTCCTTGAGCAATGCATCGCCGGCGTGACGGCCGAACGTGTCATTGATGGTGTTGAATCGCTCCACGTCGAGCACGATCATGCCTGCCCGTAGCTTATCCTCGCGCGCTGCGTGCACGAGCTGGTTGACTCGATCACAAAAAAGGGCCCGGTTGGGGAGTCCGGTCAAGTTGTCGTAGTAAGCGAGGTAGTTGATCTTCTCTTCGTTGTCGATGTATTGCAGGGCGAAGGCAAGGTCCGCGGCTAAGTCCACCAGTAAGCCGATTTCCTTTTCGTTGAAAAAGCCCAGTTTTGAGGCGTAGAATTCGACCACGCCCATGACGTTTTTTGTCGCGATGAGCGGCAATGCCACCGCGGCACGGTGGCCGCGCGCAAGAGTCTGTTTCTTCCATGACTCCATCCGCTCCTCTGATTCAATATCGTTGCACAGAACCGGTACCCGGCGGTCCAGGGCTGCTTGCGCAATCTCGTGGACGGCTTCGCCATGGGTTGGGGAGGACGTATTGGGAGTGCGCGCATAGAGCGCCTCGACTTCGGCGCACGCCGCGGGCGCAAGTTGCGCGCCGGGCGAATCTACCAGGCTGATCGTGACCATGCTGAACTGCCCATGCTTGACGGCGACCCTGGCTGCTTCCTGCAAAAATTCGTGGCGGTTTCGAATGCGGACAATCGCCGAGTTGATGTCGCTGGAGACCTCGCGAATGCTGCTCAAGCGTTCGAGTCGTCCCTGGCTCTCCTGGAGCGCCAGCTCGGCGCGCTTGCGCTGGCCAACCTCTTGAGTCAAACGAAGATTGATTTCTTCCAGCTCATCTACCTTGTCCGACAATTTGTTGGTCATTAGGCGCAGGTGCTCGCGGTCAAAGGCTGCGCTCAAATTGTACGAAGGCGCCGGCTCTTTCAGATGGAGCGCCGCGTGAACCGTGCTTAGAATTTCTTGCGGCTCGGCAGGCTTGAGGATGAGGTGCGAGACTCCGCAAGCGTTGGCGAGTTGTCGCGCTTCGCCTTCCAGGAATGTCGCCGTGTAGAAAATTACGCGTGTTTGAGCCAGCGATGCGTCGGCCCGGAGTTGGCGGACGAACTCGAAGCCATCCATCGTCGGCATAAGAATATCGGTAATCACGAGATCGGGATGCTCGATGCGGGCTTTTGCCAGGCCTTCAGAGCCATCCGAGGCTTCCAGGACGCGATAAAATTCATAACCCAACACCGCCTTGATGAGTTTGCGGTTGGTCGGATGATCGTCCACGACTAAGATGGTTGGCATATATTTTTATTTCGGATTTCGGATTGCAGATTTCGGATTGCCAATCACAACGACGTGCACGAAAAGATTGCTGTCATTTTGCCGATGCCGGGGCGATCACTTACTTTCTTGACAGTGGGCAGGATTGCTTGGCTGAACGAAACAGTCGTCGCACACATCGAAACTTATCCAAAGCCCGGGTTAAATTTATTGGATATTTGCTCGTTCTTCCACAGCGTGCCGGACTATATGGTGCTCTCCCGATATTCCCGTTTCGGCCCCTTTGCTCGCATTCTCACGCTGAATGCCGCCCAAAAGATCCCGGGAAGCCGGCAGCAGCATTGTGAACGTGGTTCCTACGCTCTCTTTGCTCTCCACGGCGACGGTGCCATTATGAGCCTCGACAATGGTTCTGACTATGAAGAGTCCCAATCCGCTTCCCTCGATATTTGCAGTTCCTTTGAGACGCTTAAATTCGGAGAACAAGCCGGCGAGCTCTTCCTTAGGTATTCCGCACCCGGTGTCTGTCACCTTGATTGAAATGCCATTTTTAATCATTCGAGAAGTCACGGTAATGCTGCCGCCGGGAGACGTAAACTTTATGGCATTGCCGACTAAATTCCCCAGCGCTCGCTGCATTTGATCGATGTCCCCTAACATCGGTTTTAGTTTTTTATCGAGATCGAGAGTCAAGTTGAGATTCTTGTCGCGAGCAGTAACCATCTGCCCGAGCACAACGTCTTCGGCGATCGCATTCATCTGAACCAAATTTTTCGCCGAATCTAACTTGAATGTTTCTAGCTTCGAAACGGCCAAAAAATCGGTGATCAGCTTTACGATACCGTCGATATTTTTACGGATACATGTGATGGAGGATAGCTTATCCGTCGGATTCGGCTGGCTACCGTACTCTCCGGCGAGCAGTTCCGCATGGCCGAGAATGACGTTAAGTGGCGTTTTGATATCGTGCGCGAGGGCAGAAACGAATTGACGTTTTAACCTCGTCGTCGCTTCCATTTTCTCCACCCGTCTCTTTTCTCGCTTAACTTGACTCGCCAGATGACCGTAAAAGATCGCGATGCCGAACATGAAGGGCACGCGAATCAGGAGGTTTGAATTGATGGTCAACACATCCACCGCATTTGGGGATACAAACACGAGAAACACAAGGCTCAAAAGAACGCATCCGACAGCGATCTGAATCAGATTCTCCCCGATAGCCGCGATGAAGACACAGAGAAAAAACAGCAGTAGTAAGTCCCACGGTGTTTCCTGCGATAAGATCGCGGCAATAATGAGAATGGAGTCTAAAACGAGAAGCCCGGGTTCAATTAAGCGTTTTTCAAAAGTCTCTTCGGGAATGCGCTTCAGTACGGAAGCTGATACAAGGCACACTAAGATTACTAGCGCCAGCAGCGGATCGGTGAGGCTCCAATCATGCGAGGCGAAAATCAGGTAAGAAGTGCCGATTGCAACCAGCCATTGGATGGCGATGATGGCATTCCTGTCTTCTCGGATTGAGGTCCTGTCACGACCGCGCGAACTCCATGGACCGAGCCATTGCGACATTACTCTGCCGCTTGCATGTGTGATCGGCCATTCGAGCAAAGATTCATTACTCACAGACTCCTCCTTCGACAATTTCCCAGATGATGATCCCGCCAGCTCGCCGCCCCAACCTACTTATTTCTAAAGTAAACAGCTGCAATCGATCCTCGGATCTCCTGTTTTCCGCATCTTCCATGCCAATGCCTTGGTGCCATAAGCTGCTGTGAATTTAAGGAGTTACCCTTCAGCCGCTAATTGACGGGCAACGTCTTGGAACATTCTCGATAAATCTTACCAAAAATGAACTTTTCGAGCTTAATAGAAACTAGGCTGGACACTATGCGCTTGTACAAGAGCGTGTTTTTGGTGTGTCTAGATTAATGAGTGTCGTCATCCATGGGGTGAACGCGATCGAGGGAAGTTTCGAGCCGAAGCTTGTTCCGCGGGCAAATGAGATTATCGAGTAACGCCGTAGACACTGGAATGATGGAGTGATGCACTTGGAGCCCAATACTCCAACACTCCATTGCGCCGATTTCTTAGAACCCACAATCTGCCGGCGTTACGTCGAATGTGGCGATGTGTTGTTTGTCTTTGTCGAAGTAGGAGTAGCGCAGCGTCACGCCCTTTTTTAGAAAATCATCCCGCATCTCAGGTTGATTGCATACTCCCTGCGTGACTTTTTGTTTGGCGCCGGCGGCAAACTTTTGGTGATCCAGCTGTGATACGGAATATTTGACCAGCCGGTAGTTGTAAATCAGCATCCCGTGAGCGCCTTGTGCCGGCAAGAGTTCGGTTTCAACGTCGACCATGACTGGAACCGATCGGTTCAGTTCCGCGGCAACCTTGCTCAGGTGTTCTATCGACCGAGGATCGGCTTCTTCGCGGAAATATTTCGGCAATACCCACCATGCCAAATAACCGGCGACAACACCGACGGTGACCCACAAGATCGTCTTCTTCATGATTAATCCGCTTTCGCGACTCCGAGTCGATTAAATTCGACCATGTACCACGTCCTGGTCCCCCTGGAATCGCTCGCCACGATCCAGCCTGCGGGAATCGTCGACAACCTTCTTAGATCACGATCCTTGATCAGCAAGTAACTATGTTTCTGCCCTTCCCGCAATTCTTCTGCTTCCGCCGGGGAGGCCAGCACCGGAATAATTTCCCGTTCGCTGTAATAATTAAAATCATTCATGGTATCCGCATAGACGTACAGAGGCGCGGTGGGTGGCACGAGCCGTTTGATCGCCAGGGAGAGCGGCCGGTCTGATTTGAACGGCTCGAGATAGGGAAAAATTCCGTACGAGGCGCTGATGACCACCGCAACCATCATGGCGGCGACGGCGGCACAAGTCTTGAGCGCCCGGCACTGCCAAGCGAAAACCGCGGCGCAAACTCCCCCCGCGGCAAGGACAATGCTCGAGGGTAGCATCGCCTGCAATGCGTCCGGCCGAACTATCCATGCCGTGAGCGGAAGGGCGAAACCGGAAAGCGCAACGATAGCGAAAAATACCATCCCCGACCAGCGCAGCAGCGCATCGTGCGGCAGCCCGTTGGACGCCAGCGCATTTAGATAATTCGCGACCAGCAACGCCAGCGTCGGCAGGAGCGGCAGCAGATACAAGGCGCGCTTGGTGTCGGAGATGCTAAAGAAGACAAACACGGCGAGGAACCAAACGAAAAAAAATTGCCCGACGGGATCGTCCCAGGCTCGCCGGTAAGGCCGGCAAGCAAGAAGTGCAGGTATTGCGAAAACCGTCCACGGTAAAAAGTCCGCCGGCAACGTGGTGAAGTAGTAATAAAAGGGTTGGCGGTGGCCGGCGCCGGCGGTGTAGCGTTTAAGATGATGAATGTAGATGAAGTCGCTCAACCACTTGCCGCCGGTCGCCTGGTTAACGAGATAAAACCACGGCGCGCCAATCAGCAAAAAAATCGGGATTCCGAGCGGCAGCTTGGCATCGGCGATCATGCGCCAATCCCTTCGCGCGAGCATGAGCGCAACGAATATCAGCCCCGGCAGAACGACACCGATGAGCCCCTTGGTTAACGTGGCCAGCGCCATAAAGACGTAGGCAAGAAGAATTTCGTAAGGATTTCCCTTGCGCAGCAATAGAGAGCGCGCGCCGAAGTAGATCGACAGCGCGAAGAAGCAGCAAAAGACCATGTCGACATGCGCCCAGCGAGACTCCCAGATAACGCGCATGCAAGTGGCGAGTACCACAGCGGCGAGCAAGCCGACGCGAGCGGTGAAAAAAACCCGCCCGATGAAATAAGTGGCTAAGATAAAGCCAACGCCACCCAACGCCGCCGGCAAACGCACGGTCCATTCGCTCACGCCGCCGGCAATCTTGCTCGCGATCAGCGCCAGCCAAAAATATAAAATCGGTTTGTCCGTGTAGAGATCACCATTGATCGTGGGCACGATCCACTCGCCCTTGCTGAACATCACCCGGATGATTTCGCCATAGCGCGGCTCCACCGGCGCCCAAAAATCCCGCGCGCCGAGGAACGGAAAAAACAGCACTCCCGCCAGAAGGCAGAGATACAACGGATACTGGTAGCGAGTGTCCAAGTTAGGAAACGATGAGGCAAGAAACATCTGGGATGAAATTTATGACTTCGACGATTTCCATAATCCTAAAACAGCCACTATGCGGAATATTAGCGGGGGAAGAAAGAGCATCTGCGCAATCGGGATAAGGCCTATACTGAGCCCCGGCAACATCGGCATTTTCTCGGTGTACTCCCATCGCCTCAATATGCGCATACCCAACCACTCGACCATCACGGCTATGAAGAACGCGGTAGTAAGCATTACGAGATACCCGGAAACAACCGGCTGCTGAAACCAATTTTGTTGATGCAGTATAATCCAGCCCGCGGCGACGATTAGTAGAACCATAAGTCCATCCCCCAAGCTCGCGACAAAACAGTGCCAGAAGACTGCACTATTGTAAATTTCCATCCCAACATAGAGCGGTGCTGGGCCAGTTCCCACAGATAATTCACTGCGACGGCGACTGCAAATACCAATACCAGCGTTTCCCATCGCCATCGGTTCCGCTTCTCAAATTCTGCTAACCGCATCCATGACAATTTACTCGGCATCTTCTCTAGGCTGTTACCGCTCTAAACGGTTTCACTGTTTCATCCAAGTTCAATCCGTGGCTTCATCGTCCTCGCTCTTGCCTCGACTCTCCTCAATAGCTTCCCATCCTTCCTTAATGAGAAAATAGACCATCGCCAACGCAGCCGCAGGATCAGCCCGCCACCAGCCGAAGTCGCGTTAGCTCCAAGCCCTACGACTAGAGT
>VBKY01000194.1 GCA_005879255.1 Deltaproteobacteria bacterium | reverse complement strand
ACAATCCCCATAGACAACCGCCACTGCTTCCCCCAACGCTTTAGTCCAACGGGTTTTATCCTGAATGCGTCCGACTCTCATTACTCTCGCCCGATCGTTCTGCGCTCGCATTCAGGTTAAAACCTATCCGTTCAGTTTAATCCTGGCCAAAAATATGGCCAACTCGGGCTACCAAACTGTGGTCGCCTTCGCCATTCCATCCGTCCGCAAGCGAATCAAATTTGATCCTCCTCTGTAGTCGAACTGCGATACTGTTTACGTTTCTCTGCGAAAAAATCCGATTTTCGTTGGCTTAATTTTGTGGCATATCCATTGCTGTGAATGCAGCGCTTCGAATGAATTCTAGGCCTTAAGAAAGACTAGGTTCGCCCGTCGATCGTCGGGGCGCTCGCGGCGTTTATCAAGAACCGTTGTGCGAAGAATACCGGCCTACTTCTTTTTGTCCATTGTTTTGCTGACCTGGGTAGCCGCGGGAGCCCAGGAAAGAAAGCTTCAGCCTTTTCGCGTGTCGTATTCTTCGATCACCGCCACCCGCGCTCCCCTTTGGATCGCCAAGGAACTGAAAATTTTCGAGAAGTACGGCCTCGATGTGGCGCCCATCCACATTGCATCCGGCTCCGCCTCTTACAGCGCCCTGATCGCCGGCGACGTGCATGTGGTTTCCGACACGGCATCAGCGGCGGTGGCCGCCGGCAGTCGCGCTCCCATACTGATCTTTGCCGGCTCCGGAGCGATTCCTTATAAGCTGATCGCGCATCCGTCGATCACCTCTCTGGATGGTCTTAAGGGGAAGGTCGTCGGCATCAGCTTCATCGGCGCCGGCTCCGACTTTCTGCTGCGCAGGCTGCTTCCGCAACTGGGCCTGATCCCAGGTAAGGACGTCACGCTCATTCCGACGGGCATCGGCAGGTCGGATTTAAGAATCCAACTGATCTTCCAAGGCAAGATCGACGCGACCCTCGGGACCGCCGACAATGTCTCTCAACTCGCGTTGAGAGGTTTGAAAGTCAGTGTCTTGGGAGATCTGGCCGAATGGGGAGTAGTGACGACCGGCGGTGATTTTACGACCACGCAGCAGTTCCTAAAAGATCACCGCGATTTGGTAAAGGCCTTCCTGATGGGTTTTAGCGAGGCTATCTGGTTGGGAAAAACCAACAGAGAGATCGCCACCCGGGTCCTGAGCAAGTATCTTAGGGTCGAAAACGCTAAGATCCTGGACTCGATGCATAAGAACTATTTGTTGGGAACCATTCCTGCCAAGCCGTATCCTTTGGAAGCAGCCGTGGAAATCGCCATCGACGAGGCGAGTCCTTCTCAGCCTCTGCTCAAAGGAAAGAAAAGCGCCGACTTCATCGACGTTTCGATTCTCAAAGAGATCGAGCAGGAGGGTTTCTTCTCCCGTCTCTATAGGTGATTTTCAAGTCACGCTGGAAATCTTCTCAGTAGAGCCGGGGCGGCGCGTACGGAACGACCTTGCCGAGGTCAATCTCTTTTACGCGGTCGGGTTCCAGAGGATAACTGAAAGACTCGTTTCTAAGGATAAAGTGCTGTCGCGCCAGTTCGCGGGCGAATTCCAGGGCCTCACGATACTCCGACGGATCGGATTCCTGCGCCAAGCGGTCGAAAACCAATCGTCGCTGGTGATAGTGGACATGCTCCTGGCGAAAGATGATCTTGAACGCCTCGGCCAGGAGGCGCTCGACCGGCCCACCGTCGATCATGCAGCCGGCGGCGGCAAACGCGACCCCTCCGCCGGGAGAGAATCCGCTTACGGCGCGAACGAGCGGGCTTTTGCTGGTCGAGTATTTGCGCCGGACTTCTTCGAGCCTGACCTGTTCCCTCGTGGGCTTGGCCTCGGTGGCTTTGAGTCTGGTCCCGGTGATGAGTTCCCTGATATCGGCGAGCAGCCGGTAATGCTGAATCTCGTCGGCCATCTCGTAGGCCTCCGCTTCGTATTCAGCCCGCTCCACTTCGCCATCGAGCTTTTCGTACATATCGATGAGCGCCTGCGCTTTTCCCGGCACCACATGGATCTCCTTATAGAGTTGGAGATCGAGCCAAGCGATGAGCTGTTCGCGCGGCCTCGGACGGGAAAAGAAAGTCGTCACCACCTCGAAGTGACCGCCCCAGTATCGCGTGAAGATTCCTTCCACCTCTCTAATGATCGAAAACGCATCCATGGTCTGAAACACGATGGTTCCGGAATTCGCACGCCTCGCACATAGAATCAGTAGCCCAACTCTTTATCCACACGTTGCGTAGTGGCTCATCGGCCGCGAAACGTTGGGTCAAGCTTTAGGCCGCTGCGCTCTTCTTGTCAATAAGAAAACCGGGCAAGCACGGCGGCCTGCCCCTACGAATAGTGGGGCGACTGGACTCGCTGGACGCGCGGCCACAGCTCAAGCGATTCGTTGACCCCTCTCGTTAGATTGGATTGATTTCTCCTACGAGCCAATCTTTCGTGAGATCAATCTGACGCGTCGTACAGTTCAATCTGAAGATTGGTGTGAAACGAAGAACGGGTGAGATTCTAGATTCACCTCAGGGATCTTGTGCACAAAACGGTAAGGTTCGAACGATTTTTGGGCATGTTGTTGACAAGCTGGAGTCACAGCGTGCAAGCTATTGATGGTGAGTTGCGCTGAATTGCGACACTCGGTCATCCCATCAAAGCAATCGAAAATATCAGGCGGGAATTTGAAGCAGAGGCGGGAAATTAAAACCACCGTATCCGTAGATGCGTCATGGCATCCAGCGTTGCATCGACGGAAGAGAGGTAAGTGCCAGCATGAAGGCTAGTATTTTTCTTGTTTTTGCAGCCTTACTCAGCGCATGCTCTACGGTTGCTCCCGGACATGACGGCATGCAGAGAGACGTTGACCAAGCTGTGGCGGTCATTGAACGCTTCGAGGCGATTCCGGAGAGCGCAATTCCGCCGGCGGTAATGCGCGCTGCGAGAGGCTTAGCCATCCTGACCGTTACGAAAGCCGCATTTATCGGCAGTGTCAGAGGCGGGACCGGCATTGTCGTTGCGCGAACCGACAACGGCTGGAGCGGTCCGTCGGCAATCGGTACGGGCGGGATAGGAGTCGGCTTTCAGGCTGGGGCTGAGGTCTCTGAACTTGTAGTTGTCCTCAACACTCCAGCGGCTGTCGACGCGTTTACTAAAGGGGGAAACGTCACGCTCGGGGCCGCCTTGGGCGCAGCGGCGGGTCCTGTTGGACGTACCGCCGAGGCCGGTGTCGCCTTGCAGGCGGCTATGTATACTTACAGCCGCAGCCAGGGCCTTTTCGCCGGCATCTCCTTGGAAGGTACGGTAATCGCCACCCGGGACGAGGCCAATGCGGAGTATTACGGTAAACCGGTCGCGGCGAAAGACATTCTCTCGGGCAAGGTACAGCCACCGGACGGTGCGAAGAAGTTACAGCAGGTTCTATCGAAGTACTGAGCGCAGTCAAAGTTTTTCTTTCCATCACACGCGACAGGGATTCTACGATCGGAGAAATGATTAGGCCTCGCTACGGTCTCATCACGCCTGCCAAAAATGCCGAGCGCATTTTGCAGGGATTCCCGGGATGGGAGCAGATTGCGGATGGTTCCGCGAAAGATTCGGCAGCGTGAACGCTGGCGGCCGCCGGAACCAAAGCGAAATCCCGAACAAGAAAGTGAAAGCGGATTTTGCCGGACCGCCGTTTTAAGCGCCGAGATCGGCGCGGCGGTCAAGCAGATCACGAAGCGCGCCCGCTGAAGCGGAATTAGCTGCGCGTTAAGTGGAGGAACCCGCGAGCGGCACGGTCGACGTAAGTAAATCCGGTGGCGCTCGGCGGCATCAGTTTGGAGGTCGAGCAAGGCGAGTTCTTGGTTTTCGTTGGACCATCAGGTTGTGGCATCATCATGAGAACACCAACGTTTGGATTTCAAATTGGCCGACCAGTTGTCTCGAACATCGATCTGTAATTGCGCTCATTTATCCTACGGCCAAATCCTATGACGCTTGTCTGAAGCGTCGTTCAGTTCAATCTCAGGCTGAATCGTTTTGATTGGCTTCCTTCCAGCCCATGAGTCCTCTACGTTCCATAGCCATGATTCGGGAGGGTATCACTCGTTTCGCGATGCCGCGCGCTTGTGATAATTCCAGATACCGTCGCGCTGCGCTGGGCGGCCTTTGATGCATCGGTCCACCGTGTTCAGCCAGAATGCGCCCGAGCCTCAGTACTGTTAACGCTCGCATTCAGGATAACACCTATCCATTCAGCCCAAAGCCGCCTGAGTCTAAATCTCTTGACTGTGAACTCCGGACGAAATAGGTTCTGCTTAATCAATTTCTAAAAACACCTTAAGAAAACGTCGGGCATAGGTAGAGCTCCGAATTAATGGGCGACTCTTCCGTGGCATTTGTTTTGGTCGAAAGTCCTATTCCAACGAACTCGTGAAAAGGGGGATTAGATATGGCCTATAAACTCGAAGGAAGTCTGCTCGAAGTCTGCAACTGTGAAGTTCTCTGTCCTTGCTGGATCGGCGTCGACCCGGATAACGGAACTTGTGATTCCGCGTTGGCGCACCATTTCGAAAAAGGGGAAATCGACGGCGTAGACGTATCGGGTCTCACTCTGGGATTCATTGTTCACATCCCAGGAAACGTGCTGAAAGGCAACTGGCGCGCGGTCGTCCACATAGATCAAAGGGCCACAAAGGAGCAGGAACAAGCGCTCCTCAGCGTTTATACCGGCAAACAAGGCGGTCCGATCGCCGACCTCGTGCAGTTGATCGGCGAGGTTGTCGCCGTGGAGCGCTCGCCGATTACTTTCGAGGTCAGAGAAGGCAAGGGCACCCTGCGGATAGGGAACGTCGCTGACTGTGAGATGGAGCCTTTTCTTGGTCCCAACGGCGACGTGACGACGCTTCACGATTCCATATTTTCGACGATTCCTGGCTCACCCGCATACGTAGCCAAAGCGACGAAGTTCAAAATGACCAATCCGGCTTTGAAGCAAAACATTGACCTTAAAGACCACAACGCGATTCAAGGAAATTTTGTCTTCCAGAGTTAAGCGATTGGCAACGCGGTCGACAGGGGAGTCAGATAGAAGAGGGCTAGCACGCCGTAATAGATTGGAGTACCTAAGCATTGGAGTAATGGAATGATGCATTCAAAACCCATTAATCCAGCATTCCGATACTCCAACACTCCATTGCTTTCATCCGAGCGCAGAGCTTTCCTGTGGTTAATCACCTCATTGATCATTCTGGCGTGGCTGACGCTGTGGATCTGGGATCGCTCTCCTTATGGCCGTTACCTCGATCACGGGCGATTAGGTGAGATCGGCCTTTTTAACGGCGCGACTTCACTCGTAGCACCTGTAATTCTCTATCTTGTCGGCTGGACCCTGATGACCGTGGCCATGATGCTGCCGACCACGCTCCCAATTCTCGAGATCTTCCGACGCCTAACCGCGCGGCGGGAAGATCGCTGGCAACTCATGGCTCTGGTAATTACCGNNCGAGGTTGTAGAACGCAGTAGATGGCTTGAGGCGAATGCCTGGGTTATCGGTGTAGGCATTCTATTGTTGGCAGGAGCCTTTCAGTTTAGCCGCTTGAAATACCGCTGTCTGGACAGGTGCCGTGCGCCCTTGAGCTTCGTGATGGAGTACTGGCGCGGGCGCCACGATCGCCGAAACGCCCTCTTGCTTGGCATCAATCATGGCATTTTTTGTGTCGGCTGTTGCTGGGCCTTGATGCTCCTGATGTTCGGTGTGGGTGTGGGGAATATCGGTTGGATGCTAGCTCTGGGTGTAGTAATGGCCGTTGAGAAGAATATGTCGTGGGGGCGAAAACTGAGCGCTCCATTGGGATTGGCTCTCCTTGGATGGGGAGCTTTCCTCTTGCTAGATCATTGTTAGTCCGCGCAATAGTGAAGATCGATAGGTAATTGACGAATGGACGAACAAGAAAGCGCCGTAAAGTCCTTCCCAACCGTTGGTGACGGCACTGGGCTCGCTCAAACCGATAGTTTGTACAAGGAAGAGCTTCAGCTGGCTTTGCGCAACAGAGGCATGCCTCTCGAGGCCCTCCGCTATCCCATTACTCCGTCCGGACTGCACTATCTTCTGATCCACTACGATGTTCCAGAGGTAAATGCCGACGAGTGGCGCTTAAAAGTTGGCGGGCAGGTCTCCAGACCGCTTGACTTGACTCTGGAGGAGATCAAAAAGCGACCAAGCCAAACCATCGCGGTAACTATGGAGTGCGCCGGAAACGGTCGCGCTCTTTTTGCGCCCCGGCGCATAAGCCAGCCGTGGCTATTCGAAGCGATCGGGACGGCGAAGTGGACTGGGACGCCGCTTTGGGGAATCCTGGAAGAAGCCGGTATCCGTCGTGACGCTGTCGAAGTCGTCTTTACAGGTCTAGATCGAGGAGTGGAAGGAGAACAGGTGCAATTCTACCAGCGTAGCCTCATCGTCGGCGAAGCAAAGAGGGAGGAAGTGCTGCTGGTTTACGAAATGAACGGCGAGCCGCTTCAACCCCAACACGGTTATCCGCTCCGCCTGTTGGTGCCCGGATGGTATGGCATGGCCAGCGTGAAATGGCTGGATCGAATCGAGGCTGTGGCGGAACCGTTTCAGGGCTACCAGATGGTGCGGGCCTATCGTTACGCGCAAGCGGCGGACGATCCGGGAGAGCCGGTCAACGCGATCAGGGTGCGCGCCCTGATGATTCCCCCTGGCATTCCAGATTTTATGACCCGGACTCGCCTAGTCCATGCTGGCCAGGTTACTCTCTCAGGGAAAGCCTGGGCCGGCCCCCTGGGCGTCACTCGTGTAGAGGTGAGCGTAGACAGTGGGTCCACGTGGTCGGAGGCCCAACTGGACGAAGCGGTTTCATCCTTCGCTTGGAGGACATGGACGTTTGTCTGGAATGCTAGCCCAGGCGCCTGCACCCTCTGTGTACGCGCGACGGATTCTGACGGGAACGTGCAGCCACTAGAGCAGCAGTGGAACTTCGGGGGCTATGGCAACAATGGAGTGCAGCGCATAAGTGTCATAGTGGAGTGAAAATTCAATCCACCACAACAAAGCCAGCCGTTACATCTTCTGCTTCAGCGACGAAAACGTCGAACACTCCGACAATCTTCCCAATCCCAACAGCCTCGCTCCGACTAAGCCCAGGGCGAACGGAGGAGGTGATGAAATCATCGGCTATTATCCGTTCGTGGCGAGGCTCTCGAACTATGAAAAGTATTTTCTCAGCGGCGCCTGCCATGACTCCGTCTTGTTGCTACGTGACCGCGATTCAGGGGAGCATCACTCGTTCCGCGATGCCGCTCGCTTTTGGTAATTCCAGATACCGTCGCGCTGCGCTGGGCGGCCTTTGAGGACGTCCTTGAAGTGCGGGTGCTCGTAAAGCGGTGTGCGATGCAACATCTCGTCCAGTACGTCGTCCTTCAGATACGTGTAGTCCTTACCTTCCGCGCAGTACGCCAGGTAGTTCATCCGCGCCTGTTCTTCCAGCTGTGCCATTCCCATGACCGCTTCCGAGAGGCTGTTTCCCGTTGTTACGGCGCCGTGGCCGCGTAGCAGCATTGCTGGGCTATCGCCGAGCAGGCTTGCGACGTCGACGCCTTCGGCGTCGCTTTGGATTGTTTTGACATGGGGATAAACCGGCAGCGGTTTGCGCAGCATCTGGGCGCCTTCTTGACGCATCGGCTTCAGCGAACCCGTGAGGACGCTCATGAGAATGGTGTAGCGCGGGTGGACATGCACAATCGCCTGGACCCGCGGGTGCGTTTTGTAGATGCAGGCGTGAATTTTTACTTCGGAGCACTGCGTGAGTCCCGGTCGCCCGGCGATAAGATATCCCTCGGTGTCGCACATGACCATGTCGTCAGGCCCCATGATCGCCAGAGCGTCGAACTCATACTCGCGGCCCTTGACAAAGAAATGGTTAGGCTCTGAGGGGACGCGCATGCTGGCGTGCCCGAGGGCGGCGGTAAGGCCGGTCGCCAAGTCCAGGTTGGCGAGCACGCGGTTCGCGGCCGCGACCTCACGCTTTACGTCTTCGAAATCTGAGTTCATTTGTAGCCCTCCATCCTCTGAGTTAAAAAGGTTTCAAACAAACAGTAGTGGTTGTTCTAGGCCTAGTCCGGTACCGGTTTGATGAAAATTAGTTTCTTAGAACCGCACCTAGAAGTCTGAAAACCGGCTCCATCTGCTGTATGCGAGCCAAGGAATGCAATCATTATGAGGCAGAAAGTATCTGATAACGAAGCATTACTCAATTTGATCGTGGCTGTCAGGAAGCGGCAGGACTCAGCACCAATAACCGTCCGACAATCATGGTCGCCGCTGACTAACACCGCGAGAGGTAGAGGAGAGTATAGGATCTGACTTCTAAGACTTGATTATTTTGAGCGACGTTTGTCCGTGGAATACGGCGCTGAACTGCGAGCGAAATCCTCAGGCCGCCCGCCGGTTCGACCTTTTGGGGCATTGTTTAGGATGACCATTGAGCTTCGCTGCCTTCCAGCTCATGAATCCTTGGCGCATATAGCCGGGGTTTAGCTGTAGATTCTCACAGATATTCGCAAAGGAAAAAAATGCAGAATCGTCGGTATCTAAAATCCACTCTTCTGCCGCCTGGAACAATTCTTTTCCCCGCTTATGGTTCGCAAGAACATATTTCTGAAAGTCTTCAGTCGCGCTTTCCAGCACCGCCAGCATAAGCCTTTTCTCCCCGTCGCGGATGGTCTGCTTGGATAGGTCCTCTATAATTCCACCGTCCGTAGGTTCGATCATTGACAATGCTGCATTCATAAAAATTACTCCCTAAGCTTTTTTGTTGTTATTTGTCCGCCCAGTGCGAAGCGCAGGCGGTCTAAAACGCAAAGGGCAAGCCACGGGAGAAGAAACGAAAAGACAGCAGTCGTGGGAAGTAGCATGGAAGGATGATGCCAGTTAAAGAGGGTATAGATGCCCGCTGATGCCATCCCGTTTAGCTCACCGGGCCGAGGATGCTAGCGTTATGTAATGGTTGCTCCCTGGTAGGTCCCGTTAACCCGTCATTGAATGCAATCTCGACCGCTTGAGGCACTTGGCGATCGTGTACAGCCGAAATAGTTGCGAGCGGATAGGCGGTCACGGATTTTCGCAAGAGATGATGACGCACGACGGTGTCAGCAGAGGAGGCGAGTCAATGGAAAAGCGCAGCATCAATTCTCGGGAGGGTTGCCAGACAGGAACTTACTATGATGAAGATAGCTCTGTTTATTTGTTTGTTGATTACTGTAGTTTCTGGGTGCTCCTCGGTTATCAACAACAGTGAAAGCTTTTATCGTGATATTCCTCGCCGGCCTATTAATTGGCGCGAGTATTTGACTGATTGAGTGCGTGACGGTGGAGGATTCAAAGCAACCTTCCTTCGCTCCTTGGTCAAGTCTCAGGACAGCCCTAAGTTTAATCAAAGGAAGCCTGCCAATCTTCCAGCATTCAGTAAACATCCGCCGCGCTGCTTGGCCTCGGGAATGCGATGCGGTGTCATGACGATGAACAAAGGTTCGGACATCCCTCTTCGGGTGACAGCCGACCACCACTTGGCAGAGGAGTGGGAACTTGTGCTCCTCGCCCAGGGTCTCTCTCCTAGCGTGCGTCGGAGCTCGGATGGCTTCGTTCTCAGCGTACCGGAGGAAAATGCCGAGAGGGCGCTGGCCGGTCTCCTGGCATATGAGAGTGAAAACGCAGCGAAACTAGAGGAAGGATCTGAGCCGGTAGATGCTCCAAGCTTACTGGTGGCAAGTGCCATTGCTGGCCTAGTTATTCTGGTATTCTTTTCCGTCACCGTCATCTGGATGCCGAACGAGCCTTGGTTCGAGCGCGGCAGTGCCGATGCTGACCGGATACTTTACGGTGAGGTCTGGCGCGCGGTAACCGCTCTCACCCTCCATGCCGATGTTGTCCATGCCGTGAGCAATGCGGTTGCCGCCGCGGTATTCTTAGGTGCGATATCTACCGTGTTGGGCGCGGGGCTCGGTGGTGCTCTGGTCCTTCTGGCCGGCGCGGGCGGAAATCTTGCTAACGCGTACTTCCATGGTTCGCCGCATGTCTCGATAGGAGCTTCTACTTCGGTTTTTGGCGCCGTCGGCCTCCTCGGTGCTCTGGGTATGGCCAGGCGCCGCCGGAGAGCATTCAGCAGGCGCCGCGCCTGGCTACCCGTTGCCGCAGCCCTTGCCCTCCTGGCGATGCTTGGCACCGAGGGACAACGCGTGGATGTGTGGGCTCATCTCTTCGGTCTGCTGGTTGGTGGCGTGCTAGGAATCCTCGTGGCGTTTGTCGCGCCACGCGCGCCGGGACTGCCGATCCAATGGGTCTGCGGCAGCGGGGCAATCGCTGTGCTTATCTACTGCTGGACAATTGCGCTACGTTGAAGTGATCGGTGAAAGTGTCGGGCGTTACGTAATCGAGACGCTTTATGTAGGTGGCGATCCACCCTGTATTACCGACAGGATCTTTGACGTGCATACCGATCAACTGGCAATAGCTTCGCGAAAATTTAATATTCTGATTTCCCACAGAATGCCAGCCGGTGGAGCAGGTCAGTAATGATATACTGAAGAGGGGCAATGATTCTCAGCGGAGTCAAATTCCAGCTAATATGAAATCACGCTCACCAAGAGCGCTGCAAACTAATGTCGGCCAGTTAGGAGGACGGACAATGCGCAAGCAAATAATCGGTCAAGATTCTCAAGAGGTCTCGCGCGCCGATGCAACGTGGCTCGACTTACAACGCCTGGCGCGAGTGGAACTGTCGTCCGAGGACGAGGCATACCCGATCGAGTCCGCGCTGGCACCCGGCGCGGGACCCGGTTGGCGAGCGTCGCAAGCTGGAGAGCAGACGATCCGCCTGTTGTGTGACGAGTCGCAGAGAGTCAGCCGTATTCAACTATTATTTCGCGAGGAACAGCGGGCGCGCACGCAAGAATTCGTGCTGCGGTGGTCGCTGTCCCATGGTCAATCTTACCGGGAGATTGTCCGCCAGCAATACAACTTTAGCCCGCCTGGGATGACAAGCGAGTTTGAGGACTATGCGGTCGAGCTCGCGGGGGTAACTGCACTGGAATTGAGAATCGTCCCTGACATAAACCATGGAGATATCCGAGCATCGATTGCGGAGATACGCATTGCATGATGTCCGCGGTATCGATCTGATTCCTTCGCAACTCAAGAGCTTCGTTACGGAATTTTAGCGTGGTCTAGGCGCTATGGCGCCGGGTTTTGCGGCGAGCGATTCGAAGCCGCCTCGAACCCATTCCATATCATCGCCGCGGACTGCGGAGTAACTGCGGCATGCAACGTAACCGCGATGGCCCCATGATTATTGGCAACACCGCCATGACGTGCCTATAATTCTCGCCACCATGGCGAATCTCTATTACAACGACCGGCTCATCATTGCCTACGCATCTCTCAACCAAAGCACCAAAACTTGGAGCCCGGGAGCGGAGATCACCTGGACACGCAATGGGCAGCGTTACTCCCACAGCATTGGCGGCTTGGCCGATCGATTCAAAACGAGCGAAGATGCAGAAAAGTTCGTGACTAGTCTTGCCAAGACCTGGATTGATAGCAATCCGTAGCCTCAATGACGTGAGGATCGAAGGGAGGGATACTAGAGTTTTCCGGAGCGAATGTTTTTGATAGCGCCGGCAGTCGCGTCCGTTGCAATATTATGGTCGACAGAGGCAAAATAGGACGTCATGGAGTGTACCCGAGACGAGACGAGTTTTGAGAGTCGATGTGTCCGCGCAGGCGGAGAAAGTTATTCGCCATGAGCTATAACGCGTGGTTCCAGTGCATTCGAGGTTGTGAGGGGCATTATAGCCTTCTGGAAATCATTTATCGTTGTCCGAAGTGCGGCGACTTGCTTGAAGTGCGCCACGACATGGACGCGCTTCGAACTCGCGCCGCAGGGGCATGGATCAAGCTCTTCGATGATCGAGTCGGCATGAACGAATATCCCTACGGCTCAGGCGTGTGGGCGAAAAAGGAGTGGGTCGTTCCTTTTATCGACAACGAAAATATTGTCTCTACGTGCGAGGGAAACACCAATCTCTTCTGGGCGAATCGTTATGGCAAGCAGCTTCACGTCGAAGATCTCTGGGTGAAACAGTGCGGCAACTCACACACCGGATCTTTCAAGGATCTTGGCATGACCGTGTTGGTCTCCGTGGTCAATCAGATGATCGCCAATGGCGAGCCGATCGACGCCGTGGCCTGTGCCTCTACGGGCGATACCTCGGCGGCGTTGGCCGCCTACGGCGCCGCGGCGGGCATCCCGACAGTGGTTTTCTTGCCGCGTGATAAAGTTTCGCCGGCCCAGCTCGTTCAACCGCTCGCCAACGGCGCTTTGGTGCTGTATCTGGACACGGACTTCGATGGCTGCATGGCTGCGGTGCAAGAGATCACAAAACATAAGCGTATCTACCTCGCGAATTCGATGAATAGCCTGCGCATCGAGGGGCAGAAAACTATCGCCGTCGAAATCGTGCAGCAATTCGATTGGGAAGTGCCGGACTGGGTGATTCTACCCGGAGGAAATCTCGGCAACGTCAGCGCCATCGGCAAAGGTTTCCTGATGATGCAAGAGCTGGGCTTGATCTCGAAGCTGCCGCGCATTTGCGTCGCGCAGGTGGAAAACGCCAATCCTTTTTACCTTTCCTACTTGAATAAGTTCGAGCACTTCGAACCGGTCACGGCGCGGACGACATTGGCGAGCGCGATTCAAATTGGCAATCCGGTGAGCATTCGCAAAGCCATCGCGGCGCTGCAGCGTTTCAACGGTGTAGTGGAACAGGCTTCGGAGCTGGAGCTCATTGAAGAAGTAGCGCGCGCCGATCGGACCGGCATGTTCAATTGCCCTCACACCGGTGTCGCGTTGGCGGCGCTGCGCAAGCTGGTTGAGAAGAAAGTGATCCATGGGCACGAGCGAGTCGTGGTTATCTCGACGGCCAATGGTCTTAAATTCGCCGACCAGAAGATCGGTTACCACGCTGGCACGCTCGCGGGCATCCGCGGTAGCCATCAGAATCGCCCCGTCGAGTTGAGCGCCAACCCCAAGCAGATCAGCGACGCGATCTCGCGTTACGTCGAGCGCGTACGGCTGCTAGACGGATAATGGGCGAGCGAAAGAGCAAGATCGGCGGTGGGACGAACGACCGCGCGCGCAAAAGCACGAGCGGCTCTGCCGCGAGCGACGCCAGGGGCAAGACGTTTGGTTTCAGCACGCTGGCTGTACACGGCGGCGAGCCGCGCCCCAAGCTCGGAAACTCGCTCGCCACGCCTATCGTGCAGACAGCGACCTACACGTTCGCCGATACGGCGGAGCTGCACGACCACTTTCAGCGCCGCATCGAACGCGAAGAATATGGACGCTACGGTAATCCGACACAGCGCGTCGCCGAGCACAAGCTTGCGACGTTGGAAGGCGCGGAAGATTGCCTGCTGTTCTCCAGCGGCATGGCAGCGATCACCGCGACGATGTACGCCGTGCTTTCACACAACGCGCATGTGGTGGTGACCGACGACTCTTACCGGCGAACTCGCCAGTTCCTGACTCAAGTCTTGCATCGCTATGGAATCGAAGTCTCGGTGGTGCCTGCAGGCGACTATGAAGCCATCGAAGAGGCGATCCGTCCCACGACCCGTCTACTCGTCAGCGAGTCGCCGACCAATCCTTACAACCGCATCGTCGACCTCGAGCGGTTCGCCAATATCGGCAAACGGCATCGGGTGAAAACGGCTATCGATGCTACCTTCGCGACGCCCTTTAATCAGCGACCGCTGGAATTCGGCATCGATATCGTGCTGCACTCAGCGACGAAATATCTTGGCGGACACAATGATCTTCTCGCGGGCGCAGCGCTCGGCTCCGCTGAACTCGTCGAGGGGATTCGTTCTCTTCAGGCGGTCACCGGAGCCATCATCGACCCTTTAGCGGCGTATCTGCTTGTGCGCGGCTTGAAGACTTTTGCCTTGCGCATCGCGCGTCAGAACGCCAATGCCCAGGCGCTGGCCGAATTTTTAGAAGCACATCCGAAAGTTCTCGCAGTATATTACGCTGGTTTACCGACGCATCCGCAGCACGACGTGGCACGGCGTCAAATGCGTGGCTTCGGCGGCGTGGTATCTTTTGAAATCGCCGGCAATATCGAGGCGACCTCACGGGTGGTCGATGCCTGCCGCATTCCGCAGATCGCGCCCTCGTTGGGTGGAGTGGAGAGTTTGATCGAACAACCGGCGCTGATGAGTTTCTACGAGCTTACCACCGAAGAACGTCTACTGGTCGGCATCAAGGACAACTTGATTCGCTACTCTGTTGGCATCGAAGATGCCGAAGATCTGATCGCCGATCTCGCCGCTGCGTTAGAGCGCGTGTAGCCGCACATTTCGTTTGGCGTGGCGGGGAGTCCACGACCGGAGACGGAAAAAGGGATCACCGCAGAGACACGGAGGCCGCAGAGGGCTATTTTTTTAAACTCTTTCCTCCGTGTGCTCAGCGCCTCGGCGGTGAACCATCCGAATCGTGGTGAACAGAGAGATTGGATGGAAACGATCTAGCCGGTAATCTCGTAAGGGATGTTTGTCGGCCCGTCGATTCGTCGGACGGTGTTTTTCTCCATGTTGTAACTGCCTTGCAAGACTTTGCCGGCGACCCGTTCAGAGCGAAGGATGATGGCGACCGATCTCGTTGGTCCGCCTTGCTCGGCGTGAGCGTCGAAGGGCGGGACCAAATCGACTTTGCCGGGTTTTCCTTCGGTCACACTTTCTAATTCCAACTGGGCGTAGCCTTCTTTGGAGCCATCGTCGACGCGGCGATAACGCTCGAGGCTTTCGGTGCCGTCGAGAAGTCCGTATGCCGTCCACGAGTGAGCGTGATCGTGGATACTGCCTTTGCGCGCCGGCAGACGCACGACGCCGTTGATCGCGAAGCCGTAGTAGGGGTCTTCGTAGAACAGCAGATTTTTGCGACCTTCGGTAGACGGCCAGGTCTTCGACGCTGCGCGCAAAATCGGGTCCTGCACCAGCTCTTCGAGCAGATTCTGTCCTCTCTTCATGCGCGATTCTGTGTCGGGAAGGTCTTTCCATGCTGCCCGCAAATCCTGAATGAACTTTTCAAAGGCTGGAATGTGTCTACTCATGACGCCTCCGTGTGATCTAGTTGCAAACTCACTCCAATTATTGTGGTAGTTCGTTCATGTCAATATGCCACTACCCCTTCAACCGTTCAGCGTCTGTGAGCGCGACAATGCCATTCTACTTTGCCGTGTCGACGTGCTTAATTCCGCGAATAACACGCCGCGAATGATCAGTAAGAAATTGAGGAACGGGCCGTAAAATAGCAGCCAGAGTAAGTATGACATGAATTGGCCAGGATACTCTTTGCCAGTGAGGATATCCGTCACAAGGATGTAGAGCCCAAATAGCAAAGCATGTGGAATCAGCCATTCGATCCAGTTCACCCCGATGAATCTAGAAGCAGCTGAGCATATTCGCAAACCGCGAATAGGAGATTGATAAAGAACCTCAGCCATCGGAAGCAGTAACGATCCATAGAAGACGATCTGAGCTAGAAACCAGGGAACGTCGTATTCGGAATAAGCTTCTGCAAACCTCAAAATAACTATCGAAATTGCAACGACCATGAACCAAGCAAAGAGCGGCAAAAAGTACAACGAAAAGCCTTTGATGAACTCGCGTCTATTGATCGCGTTGTCTCGAAGCGCGCAGTCGATTAGATGAAGTGCGCAGCTTGCGCATCCAATCCAAATAAAAAGCGCTGGAAGATTACCGTAAGGGTAAAACTGAAGGTGAATTACTTCGACAGCGAAAACTATGGAGAAGTTACTCAGAATCGCGAAGTTGGAGCGTTGGTTATTTCGAATAATCGTGCTGGTTCTTAGAATGATAGTTCGATAGAGCCCCAAGAGTGCATCGATAGAATTCATTTCGCGGGCTCGCCGTTCACTAGCGGGCTAATTCCCGCCGGACTTCTTCAAGCGGTCGAAAGTCAACGATCTTGCTAATGGGAATGTCGCCGATAGTTTTCTCCGCGCGCTGGATTTGACTGATGTGTATTTTCAATCCGGCATCGCTTGCCGCGCCATCTTTGCTGAAAGACTGTGCCACCGATGCGTAGGATTCTTTTGCGGTTGGCAAGTCCACGCGCCATTCCCGTTCGAGAATCTGGATCGTTTCATCGGGTCGTTCGCGCGCGAAGGTCAGTCCCCGGTAAAGTGCGCGGAGCAAGCGTTTGGTGAGGTCACGGTTTTCGTTTAGTTGGCGGTCTGTGGTGGCGTAGCCATTGCTGGGAAATTCGACGGCGTCGCCGAGAAACAGCAACTCACGAAAGCCTTTCTGCTTCAACAAAACGTTATCGGGCGGCACCACGATGGTGGCATCGACGGAACCGGCAGTGAGCGCGGCGACGCGGGTCGCCGGAAAGCCGATCATAATCGGTATCGCGTCGCGCTGCGGATCGAGGCCTTCCCGATTGAACGCGATTCGCGTGGCCA
>VBKY01000193.1 GCA_005879255.1 Deltaproteobacteria bacterium | reverse complement strand
GTTCGTACCGGTGATATTTGGAGACGACAGTAACCATGTTTTGAACGATACAGATTCGGATTAACAGATCTTCGTCGGCCTCGGAGTCAGGCTGTTCGTCGTAAGATACACTGACGCCACGTTCATGGTCTTCGAATACTGACTCGTATTTCGGCGTCCGCAACAAGATCAGGCTTTTTGTCTCTTCGGGTTCGGTGTCTTCGATGGCAAAGGATACGATGAGGTCATCACCTTCCTGATTGTTCATGAGTAAGACACGTTCCATAGATTATCACTTAAAGTGCCTCGACAGGGTCGGATGGAAGACGGACGGTCGATAATCGAGGATTGAAGATAGAGGATCGACTTGAGACTGGCGATCCTCCATCCTCGATCTTCTATCCTCGATTAGTTAAGTTCCAGTCCCACCACCTTCGCGGGATTTCTCGTGCACACGGTGTAAAGCTCGTCCTGATTCAATCCAAACGCCTCCATGTAGCCGCGCACCAAACGCATCGCTTCCACCGAGTCGGGAAAGAGCGGCTCGCCGGCATCGCTCGATAACGTAAAATGTTCCGGGCCGACTTCGCGGATCGTGTTGTACATGATCTGCGGATCGACGCCGAGCAGCGGTGAGAGCTCGTCCCAAGTGAAATTAAAGAAAATCCCGACCGGGGAAAGCTCTTTCATCATGTCTGGCGAGACATTCAGAAACGGACTGTACGGGTGATCGATCACCGCGCGCTTCAGGCCGACTTTCTCGACTTCTTCGGCGAGCTTGTAAATTTCCTTGTGGGTGGCGTGACCGAAGAAAAGCGCGACGTTTCTGTCCGCGCAAATGCGCACGATCTCTTTGATCTCCGATTTCAGCTCACCGTCGTCGTTCAAATCATAATGTCCAAGCTTGACAGCCTTCTCCCAAGGAATCGGCCCGTGCCAGCCGTTAGCATTGCCGCCGTCGATGGCGCGGCGATAGGTGCCGACGGTGCTGAGCGTGATCGCATGGTTGAAGACCGGCAGCCAAATCGCCCTGACGCCGCGGTCGATCATCTCGCGCACGGTTTTCGCCGACACCGGCGCTGTTTGCCGGCCGCAGACGTAACCGGCCCAGCACTGAACCGGTTTGATGCCTTCCTTTTCCGTCCATCGATTGACGTCGTCCTGGACGTCGCGAACGGCCTTTGCCGGATCTTCGCCGGGGATGCTTTTGAACAAGATGCCTTTCATCTCCGCCAGCGACGCGCGGCGCGCGAGGTCGTAAGCATCCTGCTGCCCTTCGTGAGCGTGGCAGTGAATGTCGATGGCATCTTTGACTTTGATATGCGGCGGATGAACTGTGCCGGGCTTGTACTGCGTGCGCGCGGCGTAAGAAGTGACGCAGCGTTCGTGGGTCGGCGTGGAAACAGTATTGGTGCTCATGGAATTACCCTCCGTGTTAGGGCTAATCGCCAGTCGAACCTTATTGATTCCTTTTATCAGTCGGCCGGCGATTTTTAAAGCGATTTCTTGCTTGACGCTTCCTATTCATCTGGCTTATTTTCCGCCCAGCCTTAGGCGCAGATTTTAGCAGCCGAATTTACACCTGCGAGAGGGGAGTCAAATATGGTAATAAAGCGCGGCGGGATTAAGCATAACGCGGGTCACTTTCATTACCGCGAGCATCCGGAAGAGTCTGCCCGCAACGTGATCAATTTCATCACGGAATGGTAACGACGCCGATGACTCTGCGCGCAGGAGGTCACCAATGAAGTCGACAACAATGAAAACTTATCTCGCGTTACTCATGTTTCTCGGTGCTGTTTTTCATATTCGTCCCGCGGTCGCGGTCGATAAACTCAGCTTTATCTACACGGCGCGCGTGATGTCGCAGTCTTATCCACATATCGCTCAGGAGGCGGGACTTTTTAAAAAATATGATTTAGACGTTCCGGTGGTTTTTGTCACACCTGGCGCGCCGGCGGTGGCTGCGATTCTATCGGGCGATAGCGAGGTCGCTCAGATCAGCGCCGCAAGCATTACCCGGCCCTTCGTGCAGGGAAACAAGGATCCGGCTTTCATCGCCGGGGTCAAGAGCATGCTGACGCACAGCATTCTCGCGAAGCCGGATCTCAAGCGGCCGGAGCAATTGAAAGGAAAAAGAATCGGCGTCTCGCGCATCGGCAGCAATCCGCATTACTTCGCGGTGCAGGCCCTGCGCCACTTCGGCATCGACTCGCGAGAAGTGAATTACATTCAGACCGGCGGCGCGCCTGAGACCTTGGCTGCGCTCGTCGCACAAGCGATCGACGTCGCGGTGCTGACCGTGCCGACGGATGCCCAGGCATTGAAACTCGGCTATCATTACTTGATCTACGGTCCGGACTTGCGCATCGCTTACTTGGCTACGGGCTATAGCACGCGCCGCTCGATCATTACCAAGCGTGGGCCGGTGATCGGGCGTTTCGTAAGAGCGATGGCCGAAGCAGCGAAAATCATGCACACCGATAAAGAATTCACGTTCAAAGTGCTGCAAAAATATTTGCGCGTCGATGATCGCGGTCTGCTCGAGTCGAGCTACAATGTCGAAATCAAAGCGCTGGAGCCGCGGTTGGCGATCAAGCTCGAAGGGATTCAGTCGACCCTCGATGAAATCGCGCCCACCGAGCCACGCGCCAAGACGGTCAAGCCACAAGAGATGGTGGACACGCGCTACCTCGATGAGATGGAAAAGAGCGGATTCTTCGAACAGTTGTGGGGAGGAAAGAAATAGCGGTGGACCACAAAGGGCACAAGGTTACACACCCACCTTCATCCCGCAAACTCGGGGGAGGAAAGAGGAAGGGGACATTTTGCCGCAAAGAACGCAAAGGACGCAAAAAATGTTAACGAGAGTTTGGTAGGGTGCGCTCCGCGCACCGTCAGTTTGTACTTTGTAGCCCGGATGTAGCGTAGCGGACTCCGGGTCTTCCGGCCGGCCAAAGTTGCTCGCAGGCTGCGATAACTTGTGACGAAGAGCATAAAGCTGATGAAGAGAGGGATAGATTCTTAGGTAGGGGCGACCGGCTGGTTGCCCTTCTTTGAGATCGTCGTGATGTACAACGCGATTGTGCCAACGGAAGCGGACGGATTATCCGGCGACGTCGCAATGAACGATTCCGTGAAATTTCCAGGAAGGGCAAACTTATGATTCACAAGATTGCTAGCGTCGTTGGGTTGATAGGTTTCTTGCTGGGCCTTTTTGTCGTTACGCCGGTTCGGGCCCAAACCAAAATCACCATCGGTGTTGCCGCGATGAGCCCGCGTACGATTCCGCTCCTCATAGCGCAAGAACAAGGGCTGTTCGCCAAGCATGGAATCGAAGCACGCATTGTCTTGATCAAGGGCGCCCCCATTCTCGTCGCCAGTCTCATCTCCGGCGACCTCGAAGTCGGCTACACCGGCGGCACCTCGGTGCTCGGAGCGGCGGCGTCGGGACCGTATCTAAAAATTCTTTCGTCAATCTCCAGCAAGCTCACCCACACGATGCTAGCCCATCCGAGTCTCAAGAGCGCCGAGCAATTGCGCGGCAAGCGCTTCGGTATCCAAAGCATGGGCGGCACCACCTGGATGCACACAATCCTCGCCCTCGAGCATGTCGGCCTCGACGTCAAACGCGACAATATCAACATACTGATGATCGGCGACTCGGTGCTGATCGGCCAGGCCCTCGAGGCCGGCCGGGTAGACGCCGCGGTGCTCGATGGCGCGCTGGCGCGCCGGCTGATCAATAAAGGTTTCTCGGTAATCGTCGATCTTACGCCGTTCAATATTCCCATGGTCAATCAAGCCGTCGTCGTCACCCCGGATTTTGTCCAAAAACGCGCGGAGCTCGCCGAACGGATTCTCATGGTGTTGGTAGATAGCCTGGCGTATACGCTTGCGCCGGTGAACAAAAGCGTCGTGGTCAAAACGATCATGCGCCGGCTCCAGATCGACGATCCAAAGATCGGCGAGGAAGGTTATAGGGATCTCATGACGAGCATCGAGCGCAAGCCGTTTCCTTCGCTCGAAGGGCTGCGCAATATCCGCCGGCTCATGGCGACGCAAAATCCTAAAGCCGCGAACGTCAAGGTCGAGGATCTGATCGATGCGCGGCTCATTCGTAAGCTCGATGAAAACGGCTACATGGACAAGGTCGCCGCGACTTACGGACTGAAGTAGATGGCGCGGCTTTTATCGCTGCTAGATGACTGGGATGATGTATCCGCTGCCTCTACATTCCCGACAAACACCACCCCCAGCGCACCTCGCGCATTTACGGGGTTCAATATGCCAGTTTCACCAGTGCCGTA
Organism: Deltaproteobacteria bacterium; assembly: GCA_005879255.1. The sequence goes on along the minus strand of VBKY01000193.1, from coordinate 10,162 downwards.
GCAGCGAGAACATTTTCCATTGCCCTCACATCCGCGACATTTTACGGGAGCAGGCTCGGGTGGCTTATCATCTGGCATGAAAACTTTCCCGTTGCGTTCGCATTATCGAGCTAGACAAATACATTGGTGTTTTCCAGATGAATGCAACCTACCTAACGCCGTGCTCAGCGACAGTAAAATACCATCCTCGATTGTCGGCTCCAGCGGCGGGTTAGGCTATCTCTCGATTTATCTCAATGTTCGGTTGAAAAAATCGACGATTTCAGGGTTAAGAGTCTTGTGCATGGCGTCGCGATCGAACCCCTTTGGATCTTGTCCGGCTTCGCCTGCAGACTTTCTCAGTGCGTCAGGAAAGCCGGCTATGAAGGAAAAATGTCCGGCACCCTTGATGAGGACATACTCCACTTTAGCCGCCAGCGCCTTTGCGAGCCGCTCCGCGTGATATTTCACCGGAGTAAGGTCATCGTTCTCTGCGCCATATATGCGGACTGGGACGGCGAGATTCGATAGTGCTTCATCGGTGAACAACGCACCGTGCGGTGCCAATAGTACGATTGCGCGAATGCGACGATCATAGACATCTGGAATATCGCCAGCGTTTTGGCCGGCTTCCCGGGCGGCGGCACCGCCAAAGGAGCAGAATCTGGCGTCTTCGGGAATCCCTCTGCAGTGCTGAACAAGGGCATTCATGCTGGGTTTGGCACCGGCGACCGCAAGCGCGGTGTAGCCACCGCTTGAATGACCCACGACGCCGATGCGTTCGCGCTGGATGTGGGGACCGAGCGCCTTGTCCTCCAGTACCCGGTCAATGACGCGGGAAACTTGTTTGGGCCGACCGGTCCACACGCTGACTGAGCCGACACCCGACATGTCTTGGAAGTTATCTCGCGGATGCATCGGCGCAGCAACAACATAGCCACCCGACGCCAGCGCCATTGCGAGATCACGGTGGTCTAAGGCGCCGCCGCCAGAACCATGTGAGATGACGACCAGCCCGAAGTTACCATCCGCTGGCGTAGCATTGCGGGCTACGCGCATAGTGTAGGGGCCAAACTCAAGAACGCTGGCTGGCGCACTGGTTGGATACCAGATAGCGACAGGAAAGGTCTCGCCTATGACGGTATCTTGAATCTCAATGCGGCGATAGCCGACGTTCGAAGACGACGCGGCCTCGATGGCGAAACAAAAGCCTAGCAACACAAACACCAGGCTCAGGCGGCTCTTAAGCATTCCGTTTCCATTGCTGCGAGCGGCGACATTTTACGGGAGCAGGCTCGGATAGCTTATCATCTGGCATGAAGGCTTCCCCGATCGATCTCAAGGGGAACGAATGTTCACTAGCGTCTAACTAACTAGTGAGTATAATGACCCGTGTATTAGGATAATCAAAAATCATGGCCTAGCGAATTTATTCACTCAATCAACTATTTGTCGAATCCTGTGATTCACCACAATACACTGGTCGCCGAGAATGGTTGAGTCACCTACCGGGGTCCCCTGGCAAGAAGCACAAGCATCTCACGCAATAACTTACGCAAGCAAGTTCTGCCATCGCAATCATCCATCTGCCTTCCGCAAGACCAGTAGATCAAGAGTTTCAACGATCGCAGTTGGTTTTGTTTCATCGGCCGCGGCCCGCTCGAGCGCGTCCTGACGAGAGACAAATTCGTGATCGGCCATCATCGCCAGCGTCGTGTCGGCACGCAGCCGGGTGCGGGCGGCCAATTCCTTGAGGTTCGAACAGGTTTGTTGAATCACTCGCTCAATAGTCTCAAACTTAAAACCACAGTCGGTGAACGTCTGCACGGTTTCTTCCATGGTTGGAAATTGCTCGCATACAGCTTTCGCTTCCGGGAAATGGTCAAAGAGTGTGATCTCTCCGAGGCGTCCGGCGAACGCGCCTCGAATTAAGACCCGGCCCTCCGGTTTTAAAATCCGGCGGAGTTCCGCAGCACAAGATGGCCTATCCGTGACGTGGTGATAGACGTTTGACAGTAGGGCCGCGGATACTGATTTTCCTCTGAGCGGAACCTGCTCGGCGCGCCCGCCGACGTAGAACACGTTCGCATGTTTTCCCGAAGCCGCTGCCACCTCGCGCATTCCCCGCGCCGGCTCCACACCAATCACAGCTGTGCCGAACCACTCAGCGATGAGCGTTGCGAAGCGACCGGTGCCTGAGCCAAGATCAAGGATGTTGCTCGCTTGACAGATATACGGCCGCAAGGCGGCGCGCCACACCGCTAGTGAGTGAGAAGAGAGGGCCCGGCCGGAGTTGAAACCGCGCGACATCGAACCATCGTAATCAACATTTCCCGGGAAGAACGAACGCTGCATGGTTTTGGTTCAACTTTGCGGCGGGATTGAATTGATGACCGCTGATGTCGGACAAGATTTTCGCGGCGTACCGGGAATTTCTTGCTCGTTATCCGGCACGCCGCGTGAAGGAAAGAAAGTTTCTAGGCTTGTTGTACTGCCGTTAGCTTCCAGGAATTCGGACCGACAGGGCGGTTGAAGGTCCAGTATTCTTCGAACTGGACTGGATCAGAATTGCTGCCGCTGACCACGGCGCCGGTTTTCGCATCGACGTTATAGTCGAGAAGATTTGCGAGCAAGCGCACCGTGATGTAATCCTCGCCGTTTTCGGTCCAAACTTCCGTGGTTTGACTTTCGCGCAGAGCGATGTTTTCCATCCTGTTTTGCTGGCCGCGGGCGCGCAGCGAAGTCAATTCATCTCCCCATGTTTTCATAAGCTCAGTCCCGCACAACGCGCTTAGTGCATTGGTGTCTTGCTTGTTCCATGCACCCTGGACTTTGAAAAAGATGTCCTGCGCGGTCTTGAGAAACTGGTCGGGATTGAAGGTCCGATCCATCATCGTGAGAGAGCGATAGTCGATGTCATTGAACGACGGCCTTTCGGGCGCGTTCTCGGGCGCGTATTGATTGTACGGTTGAGTATCTTGGTATTGCATCGAGCCGTAACCGGTCGCAAGCGCCGGGCTACGGAACTTGCGATAGATGAAATATCCAATGCCGGCGAATAGCAGGATTTCGATCATGCCGATGCCGCTGCCGCCGAAACCGCCGAATCCCGCATTAGCCAGACCGGAGAAAAGCATCGAGCCGAGAAGCCCACCGAGCATGGCCGTACCAAAGGTGCGCATAAAACCGCCGCTTTGCGGTGCCATGGGACTAGGCTGTTGCGACGGAGTAGTCTCTCGGCGGGGTTGAGCCGGATTACTAGGCTGCGTAGGCCGGACCGGCGACGAGTAGCTTCTCGATCCACGGAAACCGCCGGACGTACCTCCGCCGGCCCGGGCGTCAGCGTAACTTTCGAGCACCATCTGCGCGAGTGCGACGAAAAAAAGAACACTCATTGTGGCGAGCAACATTTTCGCCGTTGAAAATCGCATAGGCTAGATTCCTCCTCTTATTGTGGGATCCTGATTGAAGTGAGTCTACTGGAAACCACTGGTGCATTCAATGTCCGTGCAACTAAAGTCTTAGCAACCAGGGCGGTTCGTCGCCGAGTTGTGGAACGAACCGAAAGTCGCCCGACGCCGCTACGCTCGATGCGTATCGACGCGAGCAATCACCGGATTCGTTATGGTTCGGCGGTTCCACTCCCAGGCAACGACGGCCCCGGCGAGAACAAATCCGGCGAAATCGGCGATCAGCCAAGCGTCGCTCCAAGCTGGAAGGAGCAGCATCAAAGCAGCGAGCCAGAGGAGCCCGCGCTTCGTCCAACTGAGCGGACGGAACAGATAGCCGGCGCAACCCGCGGCAAGTAACACCACGCCGACAATTGCGGTGACGATTGCGACGAGAATCTCCTTGGCCGTGCCCATGAAGATGAGCGGCGGATGCAGCGCAAAAATGAATGGGACTATGTAGGCGGCGATGCCGAGGCGCATTGCGGTCCAGCCGGTCTGCCAAAAGTCTGCGCGCGCGATCGACGCCGCGATGTAAACGGGTAAACAGTCCGGTGGCGTGATGAGGGACACCATACCGAAATAGAAGAGAAAGAGATGCGCGGCCAGAGGTGGAATTCCTAATTGCACCAGCGCCGGCGCGGCCAAAACAGCCAGGGTGATGTAGACAACGGTGGTCGGAAGCGGCAAGCCGAGGAACAGGCAGCCGAGTGCGGTAATCAACAAAAGAAGAAAGACGTTATTGCCGGAAAGCGTGACGAGCAGGAGTGAGATTTTAAAAGTAAAGCCGGAGAGATGGAGGGCGCCGATGACGATGCCGGCCAGCGCGGTGATGACGGCGATGTCGAGCAGGATTTTGCCGGTCTCTTCAAATGCGTTGACAATTTTCTCGAAAGACGGCCGAGTTTCTTTCTGAATGGCGCCGACGATGAAGACGGCGATGACGGCGAACATTCCTGATTTGCCGGCTTCCCAATTCTCGATCATCAACGTGTAGACGAGGATCGACAGCGGAATGAGGAATACCCAGCCTAAACGAATGACATTGCGAAACTTGGGAATCTGCTCGACGGGCAAACCGAGCAAGCCGCGTTTGGCGGCTTCCAAATCGATCTGAGTGAACAGTGCGAGATAGTAAAGCGCGGCCGGAATCGCCGCCGCCAGGGCGATCTGCCCGTAAGGAATATTGAGGAACTCCGCCATTAGAAACGCCGCCGCGCCCATCACCGGCGGCGTGATTTGTCCGCCGTTCGACGCCACGGCTTCGATAGCGGCGGCCATGTGCGCGGGGAAACCGGTACGCTTCATAAGCGGAATTGTAATCGCACCGTCGACGACCACGTTGGCGACGGCGCTGCCGGAAACCGTGCCGAAGAGCGCTGAGGAAACTACCGATACTTTCGCCGGCCCGCCGCGGTAACGACCCGTGGCGATGAGCGCGAGATCGGTAAGAAATTTGTCACCGCCGACGGCGTAAAGCGCTTGGCCGAATAGAATGAACGCGACGACGACTCCCGCGGCGACGTCGATCGGCAAACCCAACATCCCATTCGAATCGAGATACAAATAGCTCGCGATTCGCGCCCACGATGCGCTCTTGGCGTAGAAGATTCCCGGCAGCCATTCGGCAAATCTGGTGTAGAGAATCACGCCGAGCGCGAGCCACGCGAGCGTTCCGCCGGCAACGCGGCGCGTCGCTTCGACAATTAGAATGAGCGCGAGGCCGCCGAAGATCCAGCGGTCGGGCGAGAGGATGCCGAGCCGGTAAGCGATGGTCGGATACAGGATCGTGACGTAAAGTCCAACCGCAAATCCGCCGAGCGCGAGCAGCCAGTCGTACCAAGGAACGCTGTCGCCGGGTTGCTTCGGGTAAGCTTTTACCGCAATAAAAACACTACCGAGAGCGAGCGCGAGAAACAGCGCCAAATACTGCTGCTTGAAAAAGGCGATTTCAAAATAGTTGTGAACTTCCAGCGCCCAGATTGACCCCAGCACCGAGAGGGAGATCAGCAGGGCGCGAAGGATGCTTGCCGGACTGCCGGTTAGCGCGCGAAAGCGGCCGGGTGATGCGGCGAGCTCGTCACTCATTTAAAGCAACCAAAGGTTCCAATCGTTCAATCGCTTTGCTCCGTTCCAGTCGTTCCATTTGTTGAATTCGCATTGCAGGTTCAAAATTTGCTCGAATAGATAAATTCCGATTCACGGGTTGAGAGCTAAAAGCCGTTTCTGCACCTCATCCATTTTGGCCGGCCATGCGCCACTCTCCTTATAGTAGCGTGCTGCGGCAGGGTGATAGGGGAGGGTGACCTCGGAATCGACGGCTCGCGATTTGGTCCATTCTCCGAAGCCGGGATGGAACTGCGGAAGCTTTTCAATATTTACCCAGATCGCTTGGAGGACATTTCGGACCACCGCGTCCGGGAGGGCTTTGTGGCCGACGAGATAAATGTCGTAAGTGTAGGCGCAGGTGTCTTCGACGATGCCGGTGGACGAGCCGGCTTTGACGACCGAGAGATAGTAACCCGGCACGGCCTTTTTGATGCGCGCTTCGCCCTGCTTCGAACAGTCCAGCGAAATATAGCGGATGCCAACGGCAGCGTCGGCTTCCTTGACTTTGGCGGTGCCGATCGCGTGCGTGGTCACGTCGGCGCGACCTTGAACCAACGCGTCGACGCCTTCATTGACCGCGGGCACCGGAACGACTTTAACATCATTCCATGTGAGTCCGCCGTTCGAGAGCGAGCCGAAGACATTGTACCAGACCGCAAGCTGCGCGGGGTATTCGCCCGTGACGCGTTTTCCTTTGACGTCGCCAATGTTTTTGATCGGCGAGTCTTTGCGCACGATCAAGCTGCTGCGCAGCGGCGAGCCGCGCATGATCAAGCGTGAGCTGGCAACATGAGGAAACGGGTTTCGCCCGCCGATCTTGAGTCTTTGGCCTTGATAAACCATGCCCATATCGACCGCATTCACTACGCCAAAATCGAGCTCACCGCTGTCGAGGAGCGGCACGAAAGTGCTGGTGCCGGCATAGGGTTGGACTTGGGCCTGCATTGGCGATGCCTCGCTTATTACCTTTGCCAGGCCGCTGGCCAATTGGAGCCGACACCTACAGATTTGGGCAGCTGCTGTGCCTGTGCGGCACAGAGCTGGAGGAATAGCAGGGCCAGCAGTGAACCGAAAAAGAAAGCCCGCGCGTTGCAAGCTGTCGTCATACGGTCTCCTGTTCTTTCAAACCAAGAAGTAATTTTTCATTGCATGCGCGTCGTTGAATCCGCCGGCTCACGGGTTGAGTGCCAGTAGCTTCTTTTGTGTTTCGTCCATCTTGTTCGACCAAAGCTTTTGCTCCTTATAAAAAGAAATTGCCCCCGGATGATAAGGAATGGTTACATCGGCGTCCACCGCTCGCTCTCGAGTCCATTCCTTGAAGGCTGGGTGAAAAGGCGGCAGCTTCTCTATATTGTCCCAGATCGCCTTAATGACGTTTGCCACCACGGAATCGGTGGCGGCCCTGTGCGACGTCAGACAGATATCGTACGCGACGAAGCAGGTGTCATCCACCACAGCCAATGCCGTCCCGGCTTTGACGACACGCGGGTAGTAGCCCGGGACAGCCTGGCGCAGGCGCTTTTCCCCTTCAGGGGTGCAATCGATCGAAAGATGCCGCACTCCAATAGCGGCATCGGCCTCTCTGACTTTCGCGGAGTTTAGTGCGTGTTGGGTGACGTCGACACGACCTTGGACCAAGGCATCGACCCCTTCGTTCGCGCCCGTCACCCCGACGACTTTGACATCCTTCCAAGTGAGCCCTGCACTGGCAAGGGCGCCGAACATGTTGTACCAGACAGCCAACTGCGCGGGATACTCTCCCGTGAGCCGTTTGCCTTTGATAGCGTAAATCGTTTTGATCGGAGAATCCTTGCGCATGAGCAGGCCTACCAAGAAAGGAGAGCCACGCATCACCAGGCGCACATTGGGAATGTGAGGAAATGGATTCTTCCCGCCGATCTTTAACCGCTCCGGTCCCTGGTAGGCGAGAGCCATGTCCACGAAGTTATTGAGGCCGAAGTCAAGTTCGCCGCTGTTCAGGAGCGGCATGAAGGTGCTTGTCCCGGTGTAAGGCTGCACGATCATTTGAACTGGCGACGCCTCGCTAACCACTTTGGCCAGCCCGCTCGCGAGTGCATAAAAGACAGAACCCGGAGGATTGGTGCCGATCGCTACCGCACGGGGAACATTCTGCGCTTCAACAGGACCGATCATGAGCAGAGCCATCGCTAAACTGGAGGCAATTAACAAAATGATTTTGCTCGGGACTGTACGCATATGCATCCCTGTTGAGACCGTTTTGCCGATTTCTAGAAAATCTCCAAGCATAAAACCGGCCCGGAACGTTACGGGTTCAAGGTCAGCAGTTTTTTTTGTGCTTCGTCCATTTTCGCGGACCAGACTCCTTTTTCTTTATAAAACTGCACGGCGGCCGGATGATACGCCATCGTCACGTCGGCGGAGGTCGCGCGCTCGCGCGTCCATTCCTTGAATTGCGGATTCAACGGCGGAAGCTTTTCGATATTGTCCCAGATCGCCTTCAACGTCGCTTGCACGACTTCGCCGCGCAGCGCTTTGTGGCCGACAAAATAGATGTCATAGGTAAGCACGCAAGTGTCTGCGACAACTCCCGGGGACGCGCCAGACTTCACTGTGGTGAGATAGTAACCGGGAACCGCCTTTCTGACACGCTCTTCTCCCTGGAGTGAACAGTCCAAGGAAATATAACGGACACCCGTCGAAGCATCGGCTTCGCGTACCTTGGCAGCGCCGATCGCATGGTTGGTGACGTCGGCGCGGCCTTGTACTATCGCATCGACGCCATCGTTGACGGCGGGAACGGGCACGACCTTAACATCGTCCCAGGTGTATCCGGCGCTCGCAAGGCCGGCGTAGAGATGAAACCAGATGGCGACGTTGGCCGGATATTCTCCGGTCATGCGCTTTCCCTTGACGTCGTGGACGGTTTTGATCGGAGAATCTTTTTTGACCACCATGCTCACCGACAGTGGCGAACCGCGCATGATCAGCCGCGTGTTCGGCACATGCGGCAACGGATTTTTTCCGCCTATTTTCAATCGCGCCGGCCCCTGGAATGCCAGGCCCATTTCGATGGCATTGACGATGCCAAAATCGAGCTCACCGTTGTCGAGAAGCGGCAAGAAAGTGCTGCTGCCGGTATACGGCTGAATTCCCGCCTGAAAGGGTGCGCCGCCGCTGATGACACTGGCCAGACCGCCGGCCACGGGATAGAAAACCGTCCCAGCGGGATTTGTGCCGATGGTTACAGACTTGGGCAGCTGCTGGGCCCGGGCAGGAGCAATCAGAAATAATAGCGCGATGAGAATTAACCGGCAGGCATTCCGTTGCACGCTCATCTGAGCTTTCCCTTTCTTGGATCGAGCCGGTCAATCTAATCCGAGCCAGCGCCGGGTGTCAACGATACCTTCTGGATGAGCGGATTTAATCGGCGGTGGAAAATTTTCACTACGAAGGACACGCGGCTGACTCACAGCAGAGGCACAGAGTACGCATGGTTCGACCGTTCGCGAAGTCTCACGGCAGGCTTCCTCGACGGCCTTCAGTTCCGAGCCCGTCGAAGAATCACCACGAGCGGAGTTTTTCATAGCCGCGCATCCTGAGCTCAGTCGAAGGAGGCATCCTCAGCGCCTCCACAGTGAAATATCTTTCTGCGCTTTTCACACAGGCGCTGCGCCTAGACTAGATGCTTGGCAAGAAAATCGCCAATCGCCGGACGGTAGCGGAACGGCATGTTGTTGCAGACATGATTGCCGCCTTCGAGTAAAAGCCACTCTTTCGGCCCTGAGGCTTCGTCGTAAATCCGTTTTGCCTGCTCCACCGGCACGAAATCTTTGTCGCCGTGGACAACCAGCAGCGGACAGCGGATTTTTGACGCCAAGCCCTCCAGCGTGCAGCGGCTGTGCAGTTCGACCAATTTCTGTTTGTCATAGACCTTCCAGATGTGCGCAACGCGCGCGAACTCGAAGGGATCTTCGAGGCGATTGAGCACGCGGGTGCGATCGTACATGCCGCCGGCAAAGGTGCAGGCTTTAATGCGCGTGTCGCAAGCCGCCGAGCGCGGCGCGAGATAGCCGCCCAGGCTCGGCCCGAAGACGCCGATCCGGCTGGCATCGACTGCAGGAATTTTTTCGAGATAATCGATCACGGCCGAAGTCGCTCGCTCGAATTCGACGATCAATCCGCCTTGAAACCAGCTCTCGCCCTGGCCCGGCCCGTCGAAGGTGAAAGTCGCCAAGTCGCGACGGAGAAAACCGTCTTCCATTGTGCGCGCTTCTTCTTTAGTCGATTCCAGACCGGAGATAATCATTACGACTGGCGGTTTCTTGATCCCCGTCGGCACGCGCAGATAGGACGCCATGCGAAAATTATCAAAGGGTACTTCGTGGCGCTCGGCTGGCGGATTTAAATACGGCGCAGCCTTGGCATAGCACTCAACGCGCTTCTTCGCCGCCGGAACGTACTCGTCAAGATTATGCGGCGAGTTGTTGCAACCGAAGTGATACGCCATCGACGCCATGAGATACGCCTCGCTGGCGCTTTCCCGGTTGCCCGCGGCTTCGGCATTACGCGCAAACTTTTCGTGCCCGGCTGCGGTTACGCACCACTCGCGACACCAGTCGTCCCAAGTGCCGATGCGCGCGCCG
>VBKY01000587.1 GCA_005879255.1 Deltaproteobacteria bacterium | reverse complement strand
CATCACCGAAGCCGCCTGGCAAATCGGTCGCAAACGAATAGCCGATGCCGGTGCCGTGGGAAGGGTCCCCGTCCGCACCGAAGCGGACGACCTGCGCGAAATAATCGGAAGCGCCGGCGGCGGCGAGATCTTTGAGAATGGAAAAATCGAGCAGTGCCTCGGGTCCGGTGAGACGCCGACGCAAGTGCTGCCAGGGATCTCCTTCTTGGCCGGAGTTTTCCACTTGCCGGATCAGATAGCCGAAGGGGCTATTCTGCAAGATCTGCTCGTACTCGTCGCCGCGGCCAAATTGCGCGGGCTCAATGGCGTTGAGATCGCGCCGCCAGGTGTAGCTGTAGCCGCCCCACTGCGGATGCAATGTCGGCATTCCTATGAAGGCGCGCCACAGCGGCACGCCGGCGCTCACTAGGCGCTGACAAAGACCGTCGAAAATCGCGGCGGCATCGGCGCCGCGAATTCCTTCGCGCACCACCCACATGTGCAATTCGACGATTTGCCGGCCGAGCGCGACGTCGAAGTTCAGCGGGGATAACGGCACCGAAACTTCGCGTAATGGATCACGCATGGGAGCTCAAAAGTAACGGTAGACTACGACTGCAACCGCAAACATGCCATTTAGATTCTGTGATCCTGACACTTTTTTTCTACCGCAGCATCCTTCACTTGTCGACGTCGGCTGTTGTCTTGCGCTGCAGTTTGCAGACCCTCCCCTTGTGTCCAATGGACTAATGTGAAGCGCGGTACTTATCCAACGAAAAGTCCATTTTCAACACTCCTTACCGTCTCAAATAGAATACCTGCTATACCGGGACGCTACGAGGGATTTGGTGCGCTGACGCCTCATTTAGAATAGATAATCTTGCCTGGATCTCAGGCGGACGCGCCTCTCTCGGCGCGCGAGTGATTGATTGCCCAGAGGGTAAGCACCGCCCCGATGATCGCCGGCAGGGTGACAGCAGGAAAATCGCGGGGAATTACCGCTGGAGAGCAGATGCCGACGGCAACTTCCCACAGGTGGAAAACGGCATGCGCGATGAGCCACAACGTCGCGGCGGTCCACAGCCCAACGCGGCGCTCCGGTCGGATCATACCGATGCCGAAAGCTACGCCGAGAAACAGCTGAATAATCCCAATATCGCGGATGAAGTGCTGATTAAAGAAACCCGTGTCGGCCACACCTGGGACGAACTCATACCACACCAATGGAGCGACGAGCATAAAAAGTCCGTTTGCGGATAGAAATATTCCGTTGAACGCCACCATGATAAATATCACTATCAAAATGGCACGATTACCTTCTGTCATCTTCATGATTTATAGCCTTCCGCTATAGAGAATGAGTTGCCGTTCGGCCGCGCTTGGAACACTCTTCTTCGCGAACCGCGTCGGGGATATGAAGGCGTACTCCTCGGTAAAGCGTACGCAGGGTGACGGACAGCTCATCGCCGGCGCGGCGCACCACTTGATCTGGGCGTCGACCCTGCCTGGCTAACTTACGTTTGCGGTCTGGAGCGGCTGAGCCAGTCCTCGAAACGCGTCGGGCCGATGCGCGGGTTATCGCCGGGGGTGAGGCTTTGATCGTTTAACTCGATGCCGAAGTAAAGTGCGTGAACATCTGTGGTTACATTCCGTGCGTCTCGGCGCGCGCTTAAGAATCGTCGGACGAGTTCGTCGAGACGTATCGGTTCGGGACCGGCCAGCTCGACCGTGCCGTTCAACGGTGCATCGACTACGACTTGGACCAGTGCGGCAGCGACATCATCCGACACGATGGGTTGCACAAGCGCAGGTGACAACCGAACCGTTTGCCCGTCGGTGGCCGATTGGGCGATGCCGCCCACGAACTCGAAGAACTGCGTTGCGCGAACGATCGTATAGGGAACCGGGGAGGCCTTGATCAGGTTTTCTTGGGCCATCTTCGCGCGGAAGTAACCACTCGCAAGAAGGCGCTCGGTGCCAACGACCGACAGCGCAACGTGATGTCCCACGCCAGCGGCCGTTTCTGCGGCAAGGAGGTTGCGACCTGACGTCTCGAAGAACTCCAAAACTGCCTTGTCCTCCCACGAAGGCGAGTTCGCTACGTCGACGACAACCTGAGCGCCTGCAAGCGCTTCAGCCAGTCCCTCGCCAGTGATGGTGTTGACGCCCGAGGAGGGTGATGCCGCCACGACCTCATGGCCAAGCTGACGAAGGTTGTTCACGAGCTTTGTTCCGATGAGCCCGCTGCCGCCAATAACCACAATCTTCATGCGAACCTCCTAGTTCGTAGCCCGCAAGTCGGGGCTTGTGATGTCTAAACATATATTCCGATTAGCTTTGAAAGACCTTGGACAATTATTCCGCTGACACGTCCTCGGGCGATGCGACGCCGATTTCTCCGACTTTCGCACCCGTCGCCTTCTCGCTCACATCTGCCGTGCCGAGACCTGGCTTCCTCCAGCTCAAAAATGACCGTAGACTACGGCTGCAACCGCAAATATGTCATCTCGCTTCTGTGATATGACTGTTTTGCGTGACATCTTTTT
>VBKY01000192.1 GCA_005879255.1 Deltaproteobacteria bacterium | reverse complement strand
GTACAAGATTTTCGGAATTAAAGCGATGGATTAACTGTTTGGACTGCCGTCATTTATACCCTTTTACTAACAAATCCTTATAGAGCTTGATCTCTCGGTCTCCATACAGGGGCACGGGATGCATCGTGTATCCTTTTCCTTGTAGAAAATCGCTCGGCGCATCCACCCTAGAAGGCACAAGTTGAACTTCTCTTGCAGCCTTCATTCCTTCGGCGGGCAGGATAAAGTCGATGAAGAGGGCGGCAGCATGAGGTCGAGAGGTGTGTGCGCTAACGCTTAGGTTGTGAGTCTGAACGAAGATCGTATTTTCCAGAGCTACCCAGTTGACTGGCGCTCCCGTGCGCTTAATTCTCTCGATCGTATGAGCTCTCAACTCGCAATGATCTTCTCCATAATCTTCCTCCATTTGTTTGCTGGCGAAACTCCGTGGCCGCTGAGATCTGTTCAGCTACCGACGCCGCGCGGTTCGGTTTCTCGCGTCGCTCTTACAGGACAATATCTCCGTGATTTTCGGTTTGTCAACTCTTTTGTGCATCGGCGTGCTGTCTATTCGTAGATTACGAACATAACGGACCGTCTTATATTTGCCAACCTTGGAATATTAAGGAATAAGTGTTCGTGAATCCCGAACGCTCGTCCTCTTTGCCTTGACATCGAACGACGTTCCAGCTAATGAAGCCGCAGGCAATAGTCTGATTGCCGATCAAGGTGTCACAAGTTACATGCGAAACAAGAACCGGCCGCGCTCGTCGACGACAGTGAGAAAGGCTTTGGACATTTTGTGCTGCTTTTCAGCAAGTAGGCCGGTATGGGGAATCTCCGAATTGAGCAGAGAGCTTCATCTGTCAAAGAGCCACGTGCATCAACTTTTAAAGTCGCTGGAGGAAAAAGGTTTTGCTCAAAGAGATTTAGTTATCCAAAGGTACAAGCTTGGTTTTAAGTTGATGGAGCTAGGCGAGATTGTCTCGCGAACGCTGGACGTTCGCAGGGCCGCCACGCCTTTCATGCAAGATCTACAAAGGCAGGTCGGCGGAACCGTGTCCCTACGAGTACTCGATAACGATGGGCTTCTCGTTGTGGAACGGATCGAGCCTTCCGACTTCCTAAGAGTCGCCTATCCGGTTGGCACTCGATTGCCCTACAATCATGGAGCGGGAGGGAAAGTACTTCTCGCCTTTATGGATCAGGCAGAGCGAAAAAGCCTGTTCAGGCGGAAGCCTTTAAAGAAGCTCACTAAGAAAACCATTACCGATCCCAAAAGACTAGAAGCGGAATTGGACACGATACGGAAACGGGGTTTCGCCTTAAGCAAGGGAGAAGCAGTTCCCGGAGGAGCTGTCGGAGTTGCTGCGCCTATCAGGGATTCTCGCGGAACTGTAACGGCTGCCGTGGCGGTTACCCTCCCGGCCTCCTTGGTTCCGAGCGTATCTTTCCCGCGAATCATTCGTGCAACAGTGTCTATGGCGTTCCGGATTTCGGAGGCTCTTGGACATAAAGACTCATCCACCAAGTAATGAAATCTCATCATGCCTTCGAACAGCACAAAATCACCATAAGAAGAGCATTACGATTAAGCTGCTCATGACAAACGGCTAAGCGGCTACTCTGGCATGAGTCAACTCGTTTGTGGCGGGCCTATCATAAGGGGAGTTACGATACAGTCTCCTAGGACGGTACTGCCTCCGGCTGGTGTCGACTACAGACCATAAAACGCTCTGGGATTGTGATCGGTAATTTTCTTTACGACCGATTGTGGGATATCTCCCGCGTCAGCGCGTTGTTGGAGCCGGCGGATAAAGCTCATCTCCTGAGCGGGATCGCTATGACTGTAATCGGAGCCCAAGAGTAGGTTGTCCTCGCCGATGTACTTTAGGAGATACGACAGATCCTCGTCCACCTCACATGTAACGTACATGTGGTTGCTGCGCATGACGTCTTCGGAAATGTCCAAGAATTTATTTGTGCCCCGCAGCACACTGGCCGGTCGCTCTCGATTCTTGGCGAGATGTCTGCGTAGGTTGTGAACAACATGCGGTATCCAGGAAGCGGCCGCTTCGATAAAACCAAAGCGCAAGGTCGGAAACTGCGCCGGCACTCCCTGTAGGATCAGCGATTGAAAAGCATGCACAACAGGAAGCGTAATGCGATAAAAGCCGCCGAATTGGAACTGGCGCGCCGGACTGAAATCGGGAGTGCCAGATCCTGTATGGAAGCAGATCGGCAGATCGAGGCGCTGCGCTTCCTCATAGAGCGGGAAAAAATAAGGATCGGCGGGCCAAAAACCGGCTTCTCGATCGCCCTTCTTGAGCAACCCACAGGCTCCGTGGCCCTTTGCGAAACGCAGCTCCTCCAATGCCTTGTCCATCGTCCTTAGAGGCGGCAGCATGACCCAGCGCAGCCTCCCTCCCGACCGCGCCCACCTGTCGGCGAGCCAGCGATTGTAACTGTGCCGCAGCGCCAGGGCCACTTCCGGCCGCTCCGTGACTTCCACTAAAGAAAGCGTCGGATACATAACCTGGACGTCCACGCCCATCCGGTCCATATCCCGCAGTCGGGCGTCCACGTCGATAAGTTCACGGGTTTGAACTGTCGTCTGTGTTTGCTCGTCGCTGCGTATGAAACGAAGGTGGCGCTTCCCATCGATGACCCAGTAACGCATGGGTGGCCGAGAAGGGTCCTGATCTTTGGGGTAGGCTGTCTCGGGCTTGAACTGCTGATCGCCTGCATCTAGATAGGCCCAGGTGTCTTCGGTCTCATCCACGTGCGTATCAGCGTCGATTATCGGCATGGTTATTGTCCCTCCTTCTTCACATCTTTGCCTGGCAATATTTCGCAGCTGCGGATGGTAAACCATTCGGGAATAGAAGTCTGAACAAATTCCATCACCAGACTTCCTTTCGCTTCCTACTATAGAGTGGCGAGCTTTCTCAAGAGTTCCACAGCTTCCTTCGGTGAGTTGATGATCGTGGCAGCAATATCTTGTGCCTCATCGCCTAAAAGGAACCGTGCAGCCGAACCCCTCTTCTCCAGTTCCTCCTGAAAGGCAGAATCCAGAGTCATCGATTTGAACGCGGCTCTCAATTCAGTTACACGGTCTGCGGATACTCCAGGTGAAAAAGCTATCATTCGGGTTAAGGAGTAGCCACCGACGAGCGCCTTTGCAGCTTCCCACGCGGGCCCCGAAGGTTCTTTCGCATGGAGCATTTTGTAGGCTTCACCGACCGTTGGTAGGTCGAGCCCCATTTTGTTCCAAACGGGATCCTTGATGACATTGCCCTTGGCTCCGAGAAATCCCACCTGATACAGCATTGAAGTCCAACCTTCCTTGACCCATCGCATAACCGTGGAGGTAATTGTAGCGGTTGATTCCTGGGTAAAATTGATTTCTCCTCGCTCAAACGCTAGACGAGCGGGACCTGAGCCCCCATAGCCTGTGACATACTTCGTTTTTACGTCTAATAAGTTCATGGCCACGCGCAAAGATATATCTTTAATCGATCCGACTTGTGTTCCTCCAAGTACAATAGGGCCGGTTGCTTTTGTGAGGTCGCTGACAGACTTGATTCCGGTTTTATCGTTGCGAATGAACGCTGCCACAGATTCCGAGCTTCCGCCAATAAACTGCGTCTTTAAAATATCGAATTTCATTTCAGGGGGATTTAGCAGCTGTGTGATCGGAGCGCCTGTACTAAATAACAAGGTCAGCCCGTCAGGTTTGGCAACGTTGTAAACATAATTGATGCCCACGATATCCCCACCACCCGGCATGTTCTCCACAATGATAGCTGGATTGCCCGGAACATATCGCGACAGATGGCGTGCTAGGATTCTAGCTGTTGTATCACTGCCTCCCCCAGCAGCAGACGAAACCACGATTCGGAGAGTCTTGCCTTGGTAAAAAGGTTGTTGAGCGTACGCCGTTGGTGAATTAACGAAAAGAATTTGGGCGAAGAGGAATACCCAGATCGGCAATCGACAAATTCCTGGACATGAATGCGAAAGTCCTCGATTCATGGTTCTCCCTCCCGTGGTTGCTTTGTTCCTATGGCCGATGATGGTGTCCTTTTGTCCGTGTCTTGCCAATCACGAAGACCTGCATTTGCGGTTTGCAAGATGAACACACTTCTTCAATCACGTTCAGCGCCATGCGTTTTGACCTAGTCATTAGCGCTCGAAGTATCTTTTTCGAGCTACTTGCCCTTGACCCGTTCGAGGGCTCTTTCAAGAGGCTGCTTATCGACAAATTCTTCCATGGGGTAAACCCCGTCGAGTTGTCCTAGCTCCATCATGACCTTTTCCATTTGTTGAAATCCCTCGGTTTGGTTGGTGGCATCGGGGCTGATTGCTTTGTACTTAGCGAGGTAGGCATCATAAGAGAGTTCCGCATGCTTCGCCGAAAGCTTTGTGTATTTCGTGAGGATTTCTGCGGCTTCTCTCTTGTTTCTTGGGTCGTAGAGCCACCGGTTGGCTCGTAACATCGCGGTCAAGAAACCTATAGTTGCTTGGGGCTTTTGGCTCAGCCAGCGTTGGTCAGCGACGATATTGACGAATTCGAATGAAGGCCAGATGTCGACGGTTGTGCCTAGACTTATCAGTCCCTGTTCAAGGGCAATAACGTTCGTCGGAATCACCAACAACGCTGCAGCCAGGCGGCCGCTCGTGACTGCAGCTAGCCTTCCTCTCGTTCCGCCGGCAACTTGAAAGACGGTGAAGTCCCGGGGATAGCTGAGGCCATGCCTCTGGAGAAGCGTACGAAGTAATACGCCTTCGGCCGAAAACATCGACTGCACAGCCAAAGTTTCACCTTTCAAATCCTTAATGCTCCTGAATCGCGGTGCTGCGATAAGTTCATATAGAGGTTTGTGGATGATACTACCGACAATCGTAACTGGCGCTCCCTGTCGCCGAGCCAGTATGGCGCCAATGGGGTTGGTAAGAGCAACTTGGCCACTTCCCCCAATGATCCCTTTTAGAGACAGCTCGGCACTGCCCATAGCGACAATCTTGACGTCGAGGTTCTCATCGGCAAAAAACCCTCTTTCAACTCCGACGTAAGAATTCCAATAATAAGGAAAGTGATTAGAGACGAGAACAAAAACCTCGTTACGTTGGGCCAGAGTGGAGGCCGGATACAGTACGGCTAGGAGGAAGAAAATGAGAGAACTACAAAGCCACCCCAACTTTTTTGCTTCCATCGTTTACGTTCCCCATTTTTTAGCGCATGTCTTGTCTCGCTCTACTGACGGCACAATATCCCCGTTCTTTTCAAATTGTCAATCCACTTTCAGCTGCAGCAGTCCAAAAGATTCGTATATTGCGAACGATACACAAGCGAGACCGTGGTCAATAGAATTTATCATTCGTCAATAGCGAACAAACATCGACACTTGGTTTCTTGACACGAAATTATTTTGTCGATATGCATTGAATAGTTGTTGCGGAGCAGTGGCCCATGAAATACGAGAGGGGTGAAGCCATGCTATTAGGTGTAGAGCACGAAGTAAAACCGCGAGAGGAACACATCGAGGCTTTGTTCAAGCGTTACCCCGACGTGAATGCCGAGGTCATTGTCAAAGAGGACACGCAGCGCGAAGGATTCATGTTCACGAACGAGGCGATCAATTTCGGCGGGGGGGAAGTTCTCAAGACTTATCATCTTTTTTCATGGGACCAGGGTCGTCTAGACAAGATGGACGATCAAAAGGCGCCGATCAAGTTACCCAACGTCATTGAGGTGCATGGCGGGCCCTACCAGCTGCGCCGAACCATTATGCGCCCGAGGATCAATCCTTCATCCCCGTATCTTATTGATGTGGTCGACGGGGTTCCGCGGATCCTAGATCGTGCCACTCGCAAGCTGATTGCTGACGTAAAGCCGTGGGGCAAACCGCCATTGGATTATTTTAAGAAGCAGTTTTCTGACGGAACTCCTTTTCCTCATGTATTGGAGGAGCGAGGTGACTGCATCGTATTTCGTCAATGCCAGTATTGGGGCCCAGAGGACGAGTGCAAATTTTGCGACATCAATGAGAATGCGCGCACGAAGAAACTGTTGGGACAAATCGGTTACATCACTCCCAAGAAGCCCGAGGAGGTCGCCGAGGCCGCCTTCCACCTGTTTATTGTCGAAGATTGGACCCGATTTCCTGAGCTGAGGCGCCCTTACCAGATCCATCTCAACGGCGGCACGATCGAACATATTTTGCGCAAACAGTCCGAGCAAGAGTTTTACCTCTCATTCGTTGCCGCCGTTCGGGAGCGCACAGGCAATAAAGTTCCTATCATGCTTCAGTCCATCCCATGGACCGAGGAGATGGAAAAACGCGCCAAAGAAGCTGGAGTCACCTCACGGTCATCGAACTTTGAAGTCTGGGATGAAGATCTCTTTGAAATCATCTCACCCGGGA
This sequence comes from Deltaproteobacteria bacterium, assembly GCA_005879255.1. The sequence continues at coordinate 4,619 of VBKY01000192.1, read as the reverse complement.
AAGCGCGCCACATCGGACGCAACGAGTGGATTCGGCGGATGCTGGATCAAGTTGATATATTTGGCGTGGGGCATGTTATTCCTGGCTTTGTCGCCGGTGTCGAAATGGCTCAGCCCTGGGGCTTCAAGACGGTTAAAGAAGCAGTCAGATCTACCACAGAGGGGCTGAGGTTTTTTATGAGTCACGGCATTGTTGTTCGTCCCATCAGTTGGTGCGTCGAGGCGCTTTCGGCGCTTGGCGGCCAAACGCCACCGCCCGTTGATTACTTCATCCAGATTGACCGGAATTGGTACGATCTGCTTGTTGAATTCGATCTTCCTCCCCAAACCCGTCATCCCATCGGTCCAGGCCGCAACCATTATCCCAACAGCGCCGCATGGGACATGGGGGACTAATTTTTCCAACAGCAGGACCGAAAATGAGCAGGCTAAAGAAACTAGAGGAGCTTTTCAGCCGCTATTCCGACCTTTCCCAAGAAGCTATTGTCAAAGAAGAGTTGTTAACCCACGGCCTTTCTTGGGAAAGAGAGTTGAAAGTCGATGATGTGCGTGGGCTGTTGCGGTTGGAGGGTGGGCCTTATTCTTTGCGCCGGACGATTATCCGCGTCAACAAACAACACGACTCGCCCTATCGAATCGAGAGTAACGGGGAGCACTTGAAAGTGGTCGACAGAGAAGGGGGAGATATTGTCGCCTTGGCACATCCCTTTCCGCAAGATTCTGCCTATCAAAGTGCAATGTTCGCCGATGGCACGCCTTACTCCGCAGTAGTCTCGCCCGATGCTCAGGTGAGCCCCGTTGGCTTTGGCAACGAAGTTCATGACCCTGCCAAGGTCGCCGATGCTGTCGCGGAAATATTTGTTAAAAAGCAACGCCCACCGCAAGAGATGCCATCGTGTATTCTACTTGGCGGGAAGACTGTTTTAGACTCCATGGATCAGCAAGAAGAGGCAGAGTTTTTTTTGCAATACGTCGACGCCATTCGAGGCCGCATTGGCCACCAGGTGCCGATCCTACTGGAGATGTCTCCCATGCCAGTCGAGATAGAAAAGCGTATCCATCGACACGGGGTCGAGGCTCGTCTGTCCAATCCTGGAGTATGGAATCAGCAGCTTTTTGCGCTTCTGTGTCCCGGCGAAAACAAAAAAATAGGCTGGGAGGAATGGGTCCGCCGATTGCTCGACCAGGTTTATGTTTACGGCTGGAACGCTGCCCTTCCTCGGTTTGCCGTAGGTCTAGAAATGGCGGAAACCTCGGGTTTCAAAAGTAGCGACGAAGCCTTGGCCTCTACCAGCGAGGGAATTCGGTTTCTTATGATGCATGGCGTGGTTCCGAATCTGATTCACTGGCGTGCGGAACTGACTGCAGCTTTAGCCGGCCTGCGTCAGCCAGCGACGGAATTTTTTTTAGAGGTTGACAGAGTCTGGTACGACGCTTGGGTGAAGTACGGGCAGGATGAGCCCATCGGTTATCTCATGGGGCCTGGACGAAGCCGCTACCCTGATAGTGGCGTCTACGATATTGGCCGGGGTGCGCCCCTTAAGTCGGATGCAAAGAACTCGATGGAAAAGGTGCAAGATGCTAGAAGCGCTGGCTGAGATACCCTATCAAGATTGTAACGGAAAATATCGGCGCGTACGCGAGCTCGTTGAAGGGCATGCAACAGAGCCCCCTAAACAAAATCACATTTATGGCGTTCTGTTCAAGCACGGCGGGCGCTGTGACTGCACCGTGGACCGCAACATCGTTCGCGCCCCGGATAAATTGAGTCTTGTCGAAGCAGAGATCAAGAGGATCGTACAAGCGTGAGAAGCGCAAAATTTCATCTCGACGAAGTCATCTGGCACAACGATCTTGCTGTGTTCAAATCGTGGAAAGGTCAAATCCCCTGGGAAAGTTCCCTAGGTAAGGGAAAGCTGAAAGTCTTAAGATTTGACGCCGACACCGGGGCAGGAACGTATCTGATTTATTGGCCGGAAGGCTACAATCCTTTCGGCGAGCACGGTTATGGCGGCAATGCAGAGCTGCTCGTTCTCGAGGGCTATTTTGTCTCTGACGGTGAAACGATTGGGCCGGGAAATTATATTTGCACGCCCAAGGGGCTCAAGAGAGAAAGTCTCATTCCTGGGCCTGAGGGATGTACATTCTTCGTATCAGTCGATGGACCTCTGTTTGGAGAAGACTTCGAGCAGGAGCTGCTGACGGCAGGAAAGGCGCGGCGGTTTCGCGCGTAGCGACACAATTGCCAAGGAGGAGATCACGTGGCTAACATCAGCGCTAAGTATGCAACGTCGTCAATCGTGATTCGGAAAAAGTTCATACGGGCATGCCGCTGGAAGTGATTTACTAGGATCTAGGAGAATACACTTTGCCTAAGTTCCGCCCGGTGGAGAAGAATTCATAGGTCTGGCTTTGACCTGTTCGACAACCCTGTCCGCGAAATTCCTCGACATAGTTCGACTTGGGTGACCTCCGATAAAAACATTCGGGGTGACGCCTTTAGAACAAATCTCATTGTGGTTATGCATTCCGTTTAAATCGCCGGTTCAAATCGTCAGATTCCTTTCCGGAGAGTTAAACGGCTTGAACGTTTTGAACTATTTGAACGGCTTGAACGAGTCGTGTGCCCTTGGACCAATCCCCCGCCACCCGGCGCGGCTTCTTTCATGACCGGCTCTTGACAGTTTGGCTTTATTTTCGGTACCGCTGAAGGTAATCAAAAATGGCGCAAGATTAGGAGATGGAAATGGCGTTACCGCAAACTTTCAAGGCAATGGTCGTGTCGGAGACCGCGGAGAAAACATTCGTTCGTGAGATCAAGCAAAAGGCGTTGAGCGATTTGCCGGCCGGCGAGTTGATCATCGAGGTGAAATATTCGTCGTTGAATTACAAAGACGCATTGTCCGCGACTGGCAACAAAGGCGTCACGAAAAAATATCCGCACACGCCGGGCATCGACGCTGCGGGAGTGGTGGCCGATTCCACGACAAAATCGTTCGGTGTTGGCGATCAGGTGATCGTTATGGGCTACGATCTCGGCATGAATACCGCCGGCGGTTTCGGTCAATTCATCAGCGTGCCGTCCGCTTGGGCAATCAAATTACCGCAAGGCCTGTCCTTGAAAGACAGCATGAGCTACGGGACGGCGGGACTCACAGCCGCGTTATGCGTCATTCGTTTGATGGCGAGCGGATTGTCCAAGGACTCCGGCGAGGTGTTGGTTACCGGCGCGACCGGCGGTGTCGGCAGTGTGGCCGTGGCGATCCTTGCCAAGCTCGGTTTCAATGTCGTCGCCGCAACCGGAAAAGTAAGCGAACAAGCTTTTCTTACCGGGCTCGGCGCCAAGACAATTATTTCCCGCGAAGAGGCGAATGACACATCGGGCCGGCCGCTGCAAAAACCGCGCTGGGCCGGTGTCGTCGATACCGTCGGCGGCAATATTCTGGCGACGGCGCTCAAGACCGCAAAGCACGGCGGCCTGGTCACCGCATGCGGCAACGCCATGTCCGCCGATCTCAACGTCAATGTGTTCCCGTTTATTCTGCGCGGTGTGAGCCTGCTGGGCGTCGATTCTGTCGAGATTCCCATGCGCTCACGGCAGATGGCTTGGAGCAAACTCGCCGGCGAATGGGGGATCGATCTTGCCGAGCTCGTGACTGAAGTTTCACTTGAAGAATTGAATCCGAAGATAGACGAGATCCTCAAAGGCGGCATTCGGGGTCGCGTGCTGGTCGATCTGAGCAAATGAATTTGCCAACGACTATCGACGTGGCGTTCGACTGTAGGGGCACGACATGCCGTACCCTATGCCAAAAACCAGGATAGGATCACGGAATTATCAATTTAAAATAGCGAGGCCCCTTGCCAGAAAATCTTCCTGATCGTGGTGCCTTAAGTCATCTCCGTGTCATCGAACTGGGCGACATACCGGCATCCTACGCGACCCGCTGGCTCGCCGATCTCGGGGCCGACGTCATAAAAGTCGAACCGCCGGGCGGTGATCCAAACCGTCTGGTGCCTCCGTTCGCTGGCAATATCGAGCATCCCGAGCGCAGCCTCACTTTTATTCACGCCAATACGAACAAGCGCAGCATTGTTTTCGATCTGAACCACGATTCGGATCGCGAGATTTTTGCCAAGCTGCTGGCGTCGGCGAATCTTTTCGTCGAAGCGACGCCGCTTGGATATCTGGAAAAGTTCGGCTTTGACAACCAACGCTTTAAAGAAGAGTTTTCACACTTGGTGATCGTTTCGCTCACGCCCTTCGGACGCACAGGTCCCTATCGCCATTACAAAGGCAGCGATGCCATCTCCAATGCGACCGGTGGTTTTCTTTTCGGTCAGGGCGATAACACCAAAGGGCAATGCACGGCGCCAAGTCATCTCGCTTACCAGATGGCGGGCGGCGTTGCGGCGATGCTCGCGCTCGCCGGCATTCGGCACGAGCGTGAAACCGGCGCCGGCCAACGCATCGATATATCGCTGCAGGAAGCACTGACATTCGCGAACAGCAGCTCCATCGCGCGTTACAGCCGGGAGAATCGGCTGGAGCGGCGTCCCGGCGCGAAAGCTTACGGCGGCGCCGGTACGAACATTTATCGGTGTAAAGACGGTCGTTAC
>VBKY01000191.1 GCA_005879255.1 Deltaproteobacteria bacterium | reverse complement strand
ATACGTGCCGCCCGATCAGGTGATGGAGATTGCGAAGCGCGAAGACGCTATTCCTTTCGATGTGGCGAACGTCGAACTCGGACACAATGGCCCTGAGTGTAGCTTTGACGCCATCATAAAAAAGTATCAGCTCACCGATCAGGCGCTGCAGCGACTTGCGGTGATTGTCAGAGGAGCCGATACGGCCGCGAAGCATCTGACCCCAGAATCACCAGGCTTAGAGGCAATTGCCGAGGGTTTCAGACTCGTCTACAGCAATGACCACGAGCTACTGGAACGGGAGTCGTCCGTGTACGACGCGCTGTACGCGTATTGCCAGCAAACGACTGGGCAAAACAGATCCGCCGGAGGTCCCACGAATTAGTGAAGCGTTAGAAACCACAGTGACCAAAAGGAAGAGGAACCATGACATACGAAATCAAAACGCTATCCTGCAACCCTGCCAAACTGAAAGGCCTGTCCGAAAAACTTATCGTCAGCCATTATGAAAACAACTACGGCGGTGCGGTAAAGCGTCTCAATGCCATCACAGCGCAGCTAGAGTCTCTAGATTTTGCCACTGCGCCGGTCTTCGTGATCAACGGGCTCAAGCGTGAAGAGCTAATCGCTAGCAACTCCATGATCCTGCATGAACTCTATTTTGACAGTCTGGGCGGCGGGAGCCAGCCCGAAGGAGATTTGAGAGGTGCACTGGCCCGAGACTTTGGCAGTGTGGAAAAGTGGCAAATCCAATTTGCCGCGATGGGCAAAGCGCTTGGTGGCGGATCAGGTTGGGTATTGCTGACTTACTCACCTCGAGACAAGAAACTCGTCAACCAGTGGGCTGCGGATCATACCTGTTGTTTGGCCGGAGCAAGCCCAATCCTCGCGCTGGATATGTATGAACATTCCTATCACATTGACTACGGCGCCAAGGCGCCAGCTTATGTAGACGCCTTTATGAACAATATCAAATGGGAAAACGTTTCCGCTCTTTATCGAAACCACGAGCGCGCCTAGAGTTCGTCGTCACGCACCCCAAAAAAGGACGTGGATCATGGAACAAGCCGATTTTAAAAAAAATTGGAAAGAAATCGTATCAGGTTTCCTGAAGTTGGGGGCCACAGCTTATGGTGGTCCTGCCATTTATGGTATCTTGCAGGCCGAGCTGCAAGAAAAGCGTCGGTGGGTATCTAAAGAACGCTTCGTCGAAGGGCTTTCCCTGGCCAACCTAATTCCTGGAGCTACTCTGACACAGTTCTGCATGTTCCTCGGGTATGCGCGTGGAGGTTTCTGGGGCGGTTTGCTCGCGGGACTCTGTTTCGTGCTTCCCGCCTTCGGCGTCATGCTCGCACTCACACTGATTTACGCGCACCTGGGTGCGACACCGATCATGCGCGGCGGGCTCTACGGCTTGGGACCTGTGGTGGTGGGGATTTTCGTTGTTGCTGTCTATCGTCTCAGCAGGTCTGAGGTCTCGACGTTTCCCCAAATTTTGATTGCGCTCACAGCCGCAGCTGCGGTGGCGTTCAGCCCCGTTGGCGTTGTGCCAACCTTAGCACTCGCGGCGGGGGCGGGAATCTTAATCTTTCATTCGCTGCGCGCAGGCGCGTTGACCCTCGCTGTAATGACCGCCTTTCTCGTCGGTGCGAATTTTGGTCCGTGGGTTCCATTGTCACTCGTCGCGTCTACAACGCAAGCAACCGCGTCGGCACACCCAGCAAGCCTCACGGATATTGGTACGTTCTTTTCCAAGATCGGGGCACTGACATTCGGGGGCGGCTTAACGATAATAGCGCTTATCCAAGAACAGGCGGTTGATCAGTATCACTGGCTCACACATCAAGAGTTCATTGACGGGCTTGCGCTCGGCCAGTTCACTCCAGGGCCGATGATAATCGTTGCAGCGTACGTCGGCTATAAGGTTTCGGGGTTGGGCGGAGCGGCGATCGCGGCCGCGGCGATTTTCTTGCCGTCGTTCGTCATCACGTTGCCAATTCTTCCAATCTTTGAGCGCGTCAGAAAGCTCGTGTGGACCACAGCAGCGATGAAAGGCATCGGACCAGCTGTAATGGCAATTCTTGCAGTTAAACTTGTCCAGATGGCGCCTCATGCTCTTCCTGATTCTGCGGCCGTCGCCATTTTAATCGCGACGGTTATCGCATTGCTAATGTCGCGCACTGGCCCAGTTAAAATCATGATTGCCGGTTCGGTTTTCGGTGTGCTGCGAAGTCGATTCTTTTCGCTTCCAGGAGTGCAGCAAACGTTCTTCATGAGTCTTCGTGCCAGGGTCTAAGATATTTCTAGAGTCGGCACACTAAACGCTGGTGCTACTGCCCGTGCTGTACGAATGGGTTAAACACGGTGTAACCGGCAGACTGCAGGCAATGAAATTCTATGATGTAGTTAATCCAACATCGTTTACGTGGCGTATCGCATTGCCGTGGAGTATGATTTTTTTTATGAGCGCTGTCGACCATTCTCATCCTCATAGCGATTCAGATCATAGCCATCATGATCACACCCACGGGACGATCGATCCGGAACTGCTCACCACAGAGCGCGGTATTTGGGCGGTCACAAGTGGTCTCTCATCGGCCTGGCTGTCACGGCTGCATTCCAAGTGGTTGTCGTCTTCTTTTCTGGAAGTGTGGCTCTGCTTGCCGACACGATACACAACATTGCCGACGCGGCGACCGCCATTCCTTTGTGGATTGCGTTTACCCTGGCGCGGCGACAATCCTCCCGTCGCTTCACTTACGGTTATGGCCGTGTGGAAGACGTAGCCGGGGTCATGATCGTCCTGACCATCTTATCCAGCGCGCTTCTGGCCGGCTACGAATCCATCTACCGTCTACGCAATCCGCAACCCATTGACCATTTATGGGTAGTAGTGTTGGCGGCGATCATTGGGTTCGCCGGTAACGAGGCTGTGGCGATCTTACGCATCCGAGTAGGTAAGCAAATCAACAGCGCCGCGCTCGTAGCCGACGGTTACCATGCGCGTGTGGATGGTCTCACTAGCCTAGCGGTCTTGTTCAGCGCGGTTGCAGTCTGGCTCGGTTATCCATTGGCAGATCCGATCGTAGGCCTCGTCATCACGGTTGCCATCCTGGCCATTGTTTGGGAGTCAGGAAAAACTGTTTTTACCCGCTTGCTTGACGGTGTTGATCCTGAAGTGACCGACGAAATCACCCATGCGCTGAACCATGCCCACGGTGTACGCGACGCTACAGAAATACGGCTACGCTGGTCGGGCCATCGTTTACACGCCGAGATCAATCTTGCTGTAAGTCCAAAGCTGTCGGTCGCTGAAGGACACGCGATTGCTGTGGAAGCGAGGCACCAGCTGATGCACAGCCTGCCTTATCTTTCGATGTCACGGTCCACGTCGATCCGGAAGATCTGTCCGGAGAAAAACATCATGGCTTCACAGAGCAAACCACGATGGCTAGTCGTTACGGTGCGAGAGAACCGCGCATGAGATTCTAGCTCTGCGGCGACCCAGCAATAGCTTTTTCGATGTCCGGAACAGCGTTGGGATAGGCTCTGGTTGCGAACACGAAAACTATTTTCGCCTCTTCCAGTTTGCACAGAATTTCCACCGTGCGCACGTAGTGGCCGTCCTTCGGATGGCCGACAATGACGGCATCTTGCAAGATCGCAAACTCAACAGAATCCACTGCACACTTCTCGGTAAGACCGTCGTAATGATCGAGAGACATCTCAATTAGCACATTCATGGTGAGAAGCTAATCACTCGATTGCGGCGTATTTTACCGAGTGCCCGACGTAGAAGATCGTCCAATCAACCGCCGAAGCCGGTATAAAGCATGGCCCCGACAGCGTAGATCACTGTTCCGCCCACGACTAACCAAATAAGGATCTTCATCCACAAAGGGAAATCTTCCACGATTCTCTTCCTTTCCGACGGATTTGGTATGCCGCCAAAGAAGGTTACCTAGACCAACCCCGACAAAGGCTCAGCCAAGGGTGGCTACCTCTAATTTAGAGTGACAGTGGAAAAGGAGAGTTGGTCTAGATGAGAAATACGCGGTGAAGCTTATGGAGTTGGGAGACCCTCTGGAATGATAAGACCGGGTGAATAGGCGACTGAGCGGCCGTCAGTCGAAGGAGCGCAGGATAAAATAGCTGCACATGGTCTGCCGATTCAACAATGTTATTTGCCAGGTTGGCGCGGTGCTTTAAATAGGGCAGAGACTGGTCAAGTGGACCCTGGCTATAAGCAGTGGCCTCGCTGTCAAACTCAAGGTCTTCTAACAGATCAATCCCTGAAAGAATGACCCAGGAAAATAGCAGCAAGATGGCCAGAGACTTTCTTAGCATCAGGTCAGAATATCGAACCAAAGCAAGCAATTGTCAACGATCCGTTTCGTATGACATCGAAAGTGTTTCGAATCCGTTTTCTCAGCTTCTAATCGATCATCCTTTTCTTATCGGTTATCCAGCTGACAACCTTATATGACAAATGCTTGTGGATTTTGTAAGCTCTACACGATTTCGTACAGTGATCGGCTTGACTAATTTTAGGAGGCCGGAAGCGTGTCCACTATTGCACTTGAAATGATCGCGATCTTCTTACTTCTCATCGCGAACGGCATCTTTGCCATGTCGGAGATTGCCGTGGTTACCGCGCGCAAATCGCACTTGCAGGACTTGGCCAACAAAGGCAAGGCCAGGGCACGCGCGGCATTGGATTTGGCCAATGCCCCCAATCCTTTTCTCTCCACGGTTCAACTCGGCATAACTCTCGTCGGCATCCTGGCCGGTGCCTTTGGCGGCGGCGGTCTTACCGAGTGGACGGCGGCGGGATTGAGCACGTTCCCGGTGATCGCTCCCTACAGTCGATCGCTCGCTCTTGGCATCGTAGTGCTTGGTATCACCTACTGCTCCGTGATCATCGGCGAGCTGGTGCCCAAACGTCTGGCCCTGGGCCATCCCGAATCGATCGCCATGTTCATGGCTCCGCCTATGGGTTTGCTGCTCAAGCTCTGCGCTCCTGCGGTCCATCTCTTGAGCATCTCCACCGATTTAGTTTTTCGCCTATTCGGTAAGCGCTTCGACGAACAACCGTCGGTGACGGAGGAAGAGGTCAGAACGTTGGTTCGGCAGGGTACAGAGGCCGGCGTTTTCGAAGAATCTGAGCAGGACATGGTTGAAGCCGTGTTCCAGCTCGGCGACAAGAGCGCCCGCGCATTGATGACACCCAGGACTCAAATTGTCTGGCTCGATGCTGACGATTCCGTCGACCGGATTCGCGCGAAATTAACCGATAGCGGTCATTCTCGCTTCCCGGTCTGTGCGGGAAGCCTGGATAATGTCACGGGTGTGGTGCAGGCGAAAGATTTGTTGGCGAGCCTGCTCTCGGGCAAGAGTGTTGACCTTAAAGCGTCCACACAGCAACCGGCTTTCGTGCCGAGGAGTATGACGGCGTTTCAGGTGCTCGACCATATCAAGCAATCGAGCAGCCACATTGTCCTGGTAGTCGACGAATACGGCGGTATCGAGGGACTGCTTACCCACCACGATATGCTCGAAGCGATTGCCGGCGATATGCCGCTCGGTAAAACGCCGCCGGAGCCCAAGGCCGTACAGCGAAAAGATGGCTCTTGGTTACTCGATGGAATGCTGTCGGTGGACGAGTTCAAAGAAATCTTCGACCTGGACAATCTACCGGGAGAAAAGAAGGACACGTTTCAAACCTTGGGTGGATTTATCTTCACTCAGATGGGGCGCGTTCCGTCAGAGTCTGAACAGTTTGAGTGGAACAGTTTGCGTTTTGAGGTCGTCGACATGGACGGAAAACGCATCGACAAGGTCCTCGTGTCGTCTGTTCAGAACAAAGAGAGCCAAGACACCTAAGACCTTCCACCGACAACGCTGGCATGCAGCTCTCCTCCAACCGCCGTGGGCACAACTGCGAGCTAGAGTGGCCACTTTCAGAACAGCAACAATCCGAGGCCGTGGCTCCGAGGAAATCAGCGGACGTGTGAATTGCGCCCGTCCAGATCCGTTAGTAGAGAGCGCACAAACGCGCCCGATTTACTGCGGAGTTGGCTCACGCAATTTCGCCCGGTGAAAGCGCTCATCACGGGCGGTTATTCTAATTCCTAGTGGGTGCGCTCAAAAGGTCAGGCTTCCTTGACAGAAGACACGAATGGTTCTATATCGAAAATCGATAACGAAATGCAGGAATCTATTAAGAACACGACTAATGACAGACGGGATCAGGACCTATACGCAGGCTTGATCCGTCTCCACATTCTTCACCACGCCGCCAAAGCGCCGGTTTTCGGTCTCTGGTTCATCGAAGAACTCGGACGGCACGGTTACAAGCTCAGTCCTGGGACTCTTTATCCTTTGCTTCATGGCCTCGAACGAAAAGGATACCTCCGATCAACGAGCGAACGGTCGGGCAGGAGCGTGCGGCGGATGTATCAGGCGACTGCTCTGGGGCGCAAAGCATTAGCGGCCGCGCGACAAAAAGTCAGCGAGCTCTTTGGCGAGCTATTGGAAGAGGAATGAACCGAATCATCAAGCGATTGACAACCAATGAAACGAACAATGAAGGGAGGATCACATGAAATATGCCACCTACCTTTGGAGCGCATTAATAATCTGTGTGGTTTTGATCGTTGTTCTTTTAATTTGGATCAATAGATTGGACAACCGGATGCGTAGTCTTGGCGACCCGAATCGAGGTGCACTAACCACTCTTCAAGATTCTCTAAAGCGTGTACAGGCAGACCTCACAAGTGTAAAAGAACTAGCACCCGGGCTAGGCGAGTACATGACAACGATTCAGATGCACGCGGGTAAACTTTGGTTTGCCGCCAGGGCTACGAATTGGGACTTGGCGCAATACGAGCTTGACGAACTGAAGGAAACGATGGAAGCAGCTAAAGGCTTAAACGCGGAGAAGAACGGAATCAAAATCTCAAACGTTCTGGACTCCGTTCTTCAGACTCAAATTGCCGAGTTAGATAAATCCATAAAGAGCAAAAGCCAAACTGAATTTCAAAAATCCTACGATGAGACTCTAAGCGCGTGCAACGGCTGTCACACCGAGGCCGGTTATAAGTTCATTCGTATCATCCGACCCAGCGCTCCGCCCGTCACCAACCAGCAGTGGTAAATTTTAATATTTGGAGGAGACCATGACAAAAACATCTATTCAGACGCGATATTCAATTCTCAGGAAAATGCTTGCCGCGCTTGCGATCGCGGTTAGTGTTTTTCTCTGCCAAGGGGCCGTCTCGGCATCGGCCCAAACCATTGTGGACGAATGGGATAAAGTGCAGGCGCCGAAGCCTCCGGAGTTGAAACCTGTAACGCTCGATTCCAAGACAACCGCACTGCTGGTTCTCGATTTTGTTAAACAGACCTGTAATGCCGAGAGGCGGCCGCGCTGCCTGACGTCGGTCCCTAAGGTTCAAGCTCTGTTGAAACTCGCCAGAGACAAAGGGGTGGTGGTCGTCCATAGCATCACTACGGCAGCGACTCCGGCTGATATCGCGAAAGAATTAACTCCAGCCGAGGGGGAACCGATAGTTAAAGCGCCGGCGGATAAGTTTTTTAAGACTGACTTGGAAAAAATCCTAAACGACAAAGGCATCAAGATGGTCGTGATCGTGGGCACCGCTGCTCAGGGCGCCGTGCTCAACACTGCCAGCCAGGCCGCGTTCCGGGGACTGCAAGTCATCATCCCCGTAGACGGTATGTCGGCGGAAAACACTTATTTTGAGCAGTATACCGCTTATCACTTGGCGAATTCTCCCGGCGTCGGGCAACAGGTGACGTTGACCAAAATCGATCTGATCAAATAGCCGGCAAGACAAAAACATTCATATCGAAGCACGGAAAGGAAAACCCGACAATGATTCAACTAGGGCAAGCTCAAAAAAATCAGCTGACAGCGCTTAAGAAGGAATGTAAACGACTGCAAAAACAGCTCGAGGCGATCCACAAAAAAACCGGATACGAAGACCTCGCGCATGGAGCACTCGCGCTCGAAATCGCTGAACATACAGTGGAAGAGACTCTCGAACACACCGGCCTGGGTGGCGAGATTCAACACAAGCGAAATCCAAAAGCACACCGGCAGGCTAAGCAATGGCATAAGATCGTGAAAGGTTTACGAGTTCAAGGCAGCAGGTTTCTTAAAATGCATCCGAGCGAGGATTTAGAAACCGCGCTGAAAGCACTGGAAATCGCCGAGGGTTCACTCGAAGAGGTGGCCGAGCACTATGAGTGAGCCGGCAGGGACAGTCGTCCATGCGACGGGAAACCAGGACCGTTCAGAAACCTCTCTGGGAGAACTCGCACGGCTGTTCTTGAAACTCGGAACAATCGCCTTCGGCGGTCCTGCCGCCCATATCGCTATGATGGAAGAAGAGGTCGTGCGCCGACGAAGATGGCTCGACCACGAGCGATTTCTCGACCTTCTTGGCGCCACCAATCTGATTCCCGGACCTAACTCCACAGAGATGGCGATACACATCGGCTTAGTACGGGCTGGGTGGAGAGGCTTAGTCGTTGCGGGAAGCTGCTTCATCCTGCCCGCCATGTTGATCGTCTGGATTCTGGCTTCGCTCTACGTCAGATATGGCTCTTTGCCGGAAGCAACATTCCTACTTTCTGGGATCAAACCGGTCATCATCGCTATCGTCGTCCAAGCGCTTTGGGGATTGGGGAAAAGCGCGATTAAAGGGCCGCTCACCGCACTTATTGGCGCAGCCGTGATGGTCTTATTTTTCCTAGGGACTAACGAGATCTTTCTCCTTTTTTCTGCTGGCTTCGTCGCGATGGCCGTAGAGAATCTCTGGCGTCGCTGGAAACAAGGAACGCGTGTGCTAATCGGGTTCTCGATCCTCTCGATGTTTTCCGGCTCAGTGGATGCTAGCTCAGCAATCGCCATGACCCCCGTAGTTCCCGTAAGTCTTCTGAAATTAACTCTCTTCTTTCTCAAAATCGGCTCGGTGCTATTTGGCAGTGGTTACGTGCTTCTGGCGTTTCTCCGAGCTGATCTCGTGGACCGTTGGCACTGGCTCACTGACCAACAACTTCTCGACGCAATTGCTATAGGGCAATTTACTCCCGGTCCGGTTTTCACTACCGCAACTTTTGTTGGTTACGTGGTGGCTGGTTCATCCGGCGCCATACTAGCGACCATCGGGATTTTTCTCCCTGCCTTTGTCTTTGTGTTAATTAGCAGTCCATTCATTCCTAAGTTGCGAAGATCCCCCTGGGCTTCCGGCTTTCTCGACGGCGTCAACGTGGCATCGCTAGGGCTTATGGCTGCTGTAACCTGGCAACTTGGCCGCGCCGCCGTGATCGACTGGTTCACCGCTGTTTTGGCGCTGATCTCAGCCGTGCTTGTCTTCCGTCTCAAAATCAACTCCGCATGGCTTGTACTTGGAGGGGGAATCATTGGATTGCTTTCCAAGCTGTTGTCCGCGACCTAAACACTAGAACATCTACGGAACTTTTTGAGGAGGAGATTTATGAATGACGATTGTTTAGTCAAAGATCTTAGCTTCCGCGTTCACCACACCATGCTGCCGGTGGCTGATCTCGACCGGTCCGTTGCCTTCTACACACGCCTACTCGGCATGAAGGTGAAGGAGCGGCACGCGAGTGAGGCGCGGAAGGTGGAAGTGGTTCTTGATGGGCTTGAGCGCCTGGATCCACGATCCGGACGGCCACGCGCCCGAATTGGCCGAACGGCATCCGCGCACGTAATCTTGCGAACTCCGGGGCGTCCACCGAACCGTGTCAGCGCGCTGGAGGTCTTGCGAAAGAGAATGTCGCGGTAAGTTCCGATTGGAGGAAGCATCATGAACCGTAGAGAGTTTCTCCAGCTGGCTGGTGTGTCCGCATTGTCCGGCGTTTCAATTCTCTCGGGCTGCGGCTCTGTGGTCGACCGAACCGCTACGTCTGCCGGCTCAACTGACAAGCGGGTTGGCGACACCGCGCATTTTTCACTTCGTATCGCTCCGGTGAATGTCGAGCTTTCACCGAATCAATCCATCCAGACGATTGGATACAACGGCAGCGCCCCCGGGCCTTTGCTCCGAATGAAGGAAGGCCAGCAAGTGACCGTCGAAGTCCACAATGACAGCGACGTTCCCGAGCTAGTGCATTGGCACGGCCTCTACGTACCATCGGAGGTCGACGGCGCGATGGAGG
>VBKY01000608.1 GCA_005879255.1 Deltaproteobacteria bacterium | reverse complement strand
TAGATGCGGCGATGGTGCGAAATGTTCAGCTTGATCGCGTCGGATTGATGTTTTTGAAATCTCAAAAAACCGAGAGAGAACGCTTGCAGAATCTTGTCCGGGGCCTCTTGTTCGCGCGGCGGGATGAGATAAAAGCTATGTTTGAAGAAGCCCGCTCAGGGTAGCGATCGGGCTTTCCCTCCGCATATCGCTACTCGATGGCGATGTTCTGTCCTTCGATGTAACCATGCTCCCGCAGAGCTAGCCGAATTTCCTCGGTAGGGGATTCAGTAACTGGATCAAACGACGATAGATACCTATCCGTGGGACTTTCTTCTGCGCAATGTACTGCCTTGTCAGGCCGAACTTGTTAGCGATGTGCTGGTAAGCGAACCGTGGATCATTGAGCATCGAACGCAGCCGGACGAATGCTCCTTTGCCGTGGAAGTGGTCAAACCGTTGTTCAATGACTATTTGCAAAATTCGTCATCCACACTGTCAAAGTGACAGCACTCCGTCACAAAAGCGACTCTGGCTCAGTTTCTACAAGGTATCAATATCGTTGGTTTCGCCCGAACTGGTATGAGGCTTGCCTAGACCCACTGACGACGGAAATAAGTTTTAGCCTCATATTGCGGTGTCTCTGATGACGACACTGAAGCAAAAAGGAGTAAAACATGGACATGCCAGCAGAAGAGCTTACGGACGCGGAGATTGAGAATTTATTCGCCAAAGGAGTGGTCAAAGGCGACACCAAACGGTTTCTATGGCATGTCGGTACTGCGGTGGTAATAGGTTTTCTGGCGGCTGTTTTATTGGGCCTATCTGGACTACCTGCGCCCGATTCTGCCCACCGTGGTGATTTTGCTGGAGCTAAGATTCTCCAAGACTGCGCGGCGAAGAGAATTCCGGGCTGTTAAGCTACTTCTCCCCCACGATTGCTGTGAGCTTTGTATAACCCACGATTCGGAAGGGAAAACGATGCGCAAAATCGTAAAGGAGCCGTTCGCTCCAAAGAGACGGCATATAGACAATCATGAGTCTCGGGTTGGATGGTGGCGCGCGCTCTTTGCGGTCGTTTCTCTGATTCTCTTGAAAGGCAATCCTAGTAGGATCATCCGAGAGAGATTCTCGCTGTCACGATCTTATTTCCATTTGCTGAGCCGACGCTCACGTTCCAATCCTCGCGCAGAGTCGTGTTTCTCTCGAATCACAATCCAAGCGAGACGATAGCCGCACCCCAAGCACTGGCCGTTCACAGATTGGAGCGGAGTGCTGCGTCCCGGCTCTCTGAGCACAATCCCGAGATAGCCGTTACCCCATGGACATGAGCGGCACAGGTATTTTACTATTCGCATCAGTTACTGTCTTTGGGGAGGAGAGCCGTTCAACAGGCTTGTCAAATAAATTTCCTGTCTTGCTGACTGGAAGCAAGTGCGTGGCCCGGTCGTGAGAATGGAATCTCACTCCCGAGCCACGCTCCATTCGACGACAAAAACCTCGGCCTTACGATGAAGAAGTACATGCCGAGGGAGTAGCAACGCAAGACGTGACCTTACTCCAGCCGCTGGCCAACTGACTGCCAATATTGGTATTTTTAATCGCTACCCAGAAGACCAAAGCGACCAGAACGACGATCAAAGTATATTCGACCAAACCTTGACCATTCTCCTCGACTAACAAACGTTTTAGAAGCTCCATGAATCGTTCACCCCCTTTCTGATTTGAGCTGATTTTAAATACGGCGTATCAACTGAGAGTTGAATTCGAGGCCTAGTGGAGATTGGGATTGAGGCACTAACGCATCTTCGCAACGATGCTTTGGATCTTGCCCTTCTGCTTACCACTTATGGTCCTGGCGCGCTTGAGAATGTTAGTCTCATGAGAGACGCAGCTAACAAATTGTCCGTGATTCTTCGCATCATCAAGACATACGTCAATCATATCGGTAATCAGGTCAGCAAGCGTGCAGCCCACTGCATTGGGTGCGGTGTTCTGGATACCGGTGTCGACGCCATTGATAATCACTGTCGGCGAAACAAGAGTGGTGATACTGAGGTCGCATTCATCTAGATCGTCTGTTATTCCATCACCGTCACTATCGAGTGGTACTACCTGCGCGTGTGCCGAGCTAGCGCCAAGGAAAAATGCCATGGCGCTCACCGCTAAAAACCGCCTAAGTTTTTCAGAATACATACAAATCCTCCCCTTAAAATTTGTAAGAACGTCCGGCGTATAGAGCAACAACTATACCGGTTTTTTTGAATGCATTTGGCGCGATTATTACTTCGATACGGTGTGGTTTGGACTGATCAGATTTCCATTTACAAACCGATCTACTGATCCGTTGTCTTTCGATTGCTCGTCGGTTGACAGAGTTCAAGCTGCACATTTTTTACCGGGTGACGTGAAAATTTGTTAGGCAGCAAAAAACTTGTACATCAAATCGTAGGGAGGTTCCGCCACGTTTACGAGTGGGTTGCGGGCACATCCGAACCACACGGGATTGAACTGATTGACGCTGCAGTTTGATCGGATGGAGGGCTGCTTTGATGGAGAATCGAATTGAATCTTCGAGTCCCGCGCTTTGTCAAAGTCGTCAAGGGTATTCCGCACGACTGGCGAGACCCGGTAGAAGAGCTTCCATCTAAGGTTACTTCATTACAAGACATGACGACTTTACCCGGCATCATCTTTGCGGCAAAGGTGATCCACTATTCGTGCCTAGAGGAGTGACTTTGATAAAATCTATCAGAGAGAAAAATGGTAGTCTCAGTAGTAATCGCCTGAGCCAGGAGCAAATAGGGGCAGAGTTTTCGACGAGGATCTGCGATTTGGAGTCCCACATTAATCGAGACGAGAAAGAAACCGTTCGAGTTAAAGAAGGGATATCAGAAGAGATTAAAAGAGCAGATTCCGAATCCGATACAACCGGAATCCCGCTTAAGGCAAAAGAAACAGCGCGACCCTCTTACCGGCGGCGCAAACTTCGGGTCTACCTCCCGTGATGACCGCTCAAACTCACTGATAGCGGAAATGAAACCAAAAATAGCCGGATTCACTAATGAGCAAGCGACCAGAGTGGCCTCTTTTAACAGTGCGATGTTTACTCTGTGGCCACCTAACTTGTCCGGCCTGTCGAGAGGTGTCGTTTTCGATCTTGGCATGTTGTAAATGTCGAGCGAGAGTCATTAAGCGCTTGCAGGCCCTCCAGGAGCGGCAAGACAAAAACCGTGGCAGCAAATAGTTGACTCACTGTGTTCCATCATCGCATGCACGATATTTCATCTGCATTTTTGTGCGAAGAACACTGAACTCAATACACTGCGATAATCATGGCAGCATTGTCAACAATAGTTAGGCCTCCGCTTATGGCAGACTCAGATACAGACACAAAAGGTAAATTGATCAAAGGCATTGTTGAGGTGGTGAAGGCCGCTTATGACGATGCATTGAAACCGGTGGCATTATAGGCCGGCAAGGCATTGGGTACTTTGGGTCGGACCGTTAATATAGCATTGGCGCCGCTTCGTGGCCTGTTATGGGATGAGATTGAGGCGTGGCTAGCGGCTACTATAGAGCGAAAGCTCGAAGAACGTGGCGTTCCAAAGGAACGCATCACCACCCCGAATCCGGATGTTGCCGTGCCAGCCATTGAAGCATTACGCTACACCAGGTTAAGGGAGCAATATGCCAATTTACTTGCCACATCGATGGACTCTGCTACTGCACTCGAAGCTCATCCTGCCTTCGTGGAGATACTGAAACAACTGACCCCCGACGAGGCCAAGATTCTTCAGTTTCTCCCGCGAGTGGAGAGGCACGAGCCACTTATAGACTTGGGCTTTGAAATCCCCGAAAAAGGACAATTTGTCATTTACCGACACGCGAGCACTATCGGTGCGGATGCTGGCTGTTCCTCCGATGCGATTGTGCCACAAGCTATCAACAATCTGTGTCGTCTTGGCCTGACCGAGATTCCCGCGACGCGGAAGCTTGCAGAGGATTGGCGTTACGATCGGATACGGGCCCTTTCAGTTGTAAGCGAGATAAAAGCGCAGATTCCAAAGGGTGCCCGATTCATTATCGAGGAGAAGATTTTCGGTATCACCATCATGGGCGAGTCTTTTCGTGCGGCCTGCATAAGCGAACATAAATCCGCGGCCTAACGAATCGTTGTACGCGACCGCCTACTGCATCCAGGAAAGGGCGCGTAACAAGGCGTTCCAGCCGACATCACTGCCTTCGCCTTCGCGTCGCTGCTTCTCACGTCTGCGTCATAAAGGCCGCTGTGTTGCGATTAGATCGTTCGTTAGAGCAGCGGCAACTGAGGCTTAACTGGCTGGCTGGTTGAAACAGGTTGAATGCACTCCGCCGTATCATTCTCAGGTGAATTGACGAACATTGAAACGTCGTGAGCTTACATCAGCTCCGATTGTCAAAGATTGCCGAGAGCGTGGTGAGGACTTTGTTCACGGGCCGGAGGAGGTTTACGGCCCAGAGGAACTCCTGAGACTGCTCCGGTCCGCAGAGGTGGGTTTCGCTCAAGCTATCCTGACAACATTCGCATTGACCGGCGCGCCATGGCGAGGGATTGGGCTTTATGTGGCGCGACATGAACTTTGAGCAAAAGGAAATTGCAATCAGGCGGAACTGGTTAGGCCGTTACCGAGATGGGGAGCCGGTATTCTGGACACCCAAGAGTAGACACTCGATCCGCAAGGTTCGTATTCCAGACGAACTGTGTTTAGCCCTCAAAAAGTGGAAACTCCAATGTCCGCCCAGTAAGTGGAATTTGATGTTCCAAAGGCAGACGGCCGGCCACAGGATCGAAAGACAACGGGCGGGCGTTCGACGCGGCGATAAGAAAAGCAAACGAGAAGGCCACAGAGAATAAGAAGCTACGGCGTCTGACCGTTCACAGCCTGCGTCATTCGTTCGCTTCAATTCACTTAATGAACGGCACGCCAATCCCCGAAGTCAGCGCGATGCTAGGACATGCCAATGTGAACATCACACTCATCGTTTACACCCACTTCATCCCGAAGATGCGGACGAACTCAGCGGCAACGCTAGCAAGGTCGATTTTCAACGGTCAAAACTCGGAGAACGATCAAGTTGACCACGTTAAGGACACTTCAGAGGAAAAAGCGGCGGTTTCCTGGTTAAGGTAACTGTGAGTTTTAAGATGCAAGCGACTGATTCTAACAGCGATTTAGAAAATGCCCCCGGCGAGATTCGAACTCACGGCCCCAGGATTAGGAATCCTGTGCTCTATCCACCTGAGCTACGGGGGCACAACGAAGACCAGCTAGCTACGTTATATTTTTTTTCCTGCGTGTCAATCTGTGCCAAGCTGGGCTTAAATATGCACAGACTTTCATGCTGATCCCAACATCGAAGTTATTTTCGGTGTCAAATCCTTC
>VBKY01000607.1:3619-4651 GCA_005879255.1 Deltaproteobacteria bacterium | reverse complement strand
GAGCATGCCTCGGTTCATAATGGCGCTCTCCGAAGAAATCACCGCGCGCAGGCGCGCCGATGAAGAGCTGCGACGCAGTGAAGCCTACTTGGCCGAAGCGCAGCGACTCAGCCATACGGGTAGTTGGGCTTGGAATGTTTCCACCGGCGAGGTCTTTTGGTCGCGCGAACTTTTTCGCATCTTCGGCTTAGATCCTGAGCGGACAGCTCTGAATATCGATTTGGTAAAAAAGCTCCGGCACCCCGAGGACCAGCAGTTTGCCGAGCAGACGTTTGATACGGCAGTCCGAGGAAAAAAAGATTTTGAAATGGAGTCCCGAATCGTTCTTCCAGACGGATCGATAAGGCACGTGCGCACCGTGGGTCACCCCGCCGTCAATGACGTCGATGATCTCGTTGAGTTTGTGGGTACAGTCATGGATGTCACCGAACGGAAGCAGGGAGAAGAGGCTCTGCGCAAGTCGCGGGCGGAGCTGGCGCACGTTACACGGGTCATGACGTTAGGAGAATTGCTCACGAAATCAATCAGCCGCTAACCGCCATCGTGGCCAATGGCAATGGCTGTGTGCGCTGGCTTGCGGGTGATTCGCCCAATCTCGATGAAGCCCGCGAAGCTGCCCGGCGTATCATCAGAGATGGCAATCGGGCCAGTGACGTGATCACCAGGATTCGAGCCTTACTGCGCAAAACCGACATCGAAAAGACGCAGATGGATATTAACCAAATCGTTCAGGAGGTTGTTCTCCTAATGCAGAATGAAGCAATGCGAACTGGCGTGGCGCTGCGCACTGAGTTCGCTTCTGATGTCCCGCCGGTGTTTGCCGACCGGGTTCAGTTACAGCAAGTAATTCTTAATCTCGTGGTCAACGGTATCGAAGCCACTGCAAGGGTCACCGATCGGGCGCGAGAATTGCTCATCACTTCCCGGCAATATGAATCCGACAAGGTACTTGTTGCCGTACAAGATTCCGGCATTGGCATCGACCCGCAAAATCTTGAAAGGATCTTCGATGCTTTCTACACTACGAAGTCG
>VBKY01000607.1:0-3518 GCA_005879255.1 Deltaproteobacteria bacterium | reverse complement strand
CGTTGAGAAGCGGCGCCGGATAAGAATCTAGACCACTCTTTGTGACCAATCGAATCGGTTGCCAGTGGCGCTCTCCGTGGCTCGCGGGGCAGACTTTGAGCATGACCGTATTTAGAAACTTTGGCGCGCTACAACGTCTGACTCTGGTTGCGCCGACAAACCCGGCAATCGGCGTGCACTAATCACTGAGTCCCCATGATCATATCGGTGGCTACTAGTCCAATCAATGGGTTTGCGGTGGTCTTTTACTGCCCAACGCGCTCGAGCGCGGCTCTGCTTGTCTATTTGGTTTCTGTCGATTCATTTAATGCTTTTACTCTTTAGGCTAACAGCTTTTACGCCGGCCCCGAGAATATCCCGGCGCAACTTTTCGGATTACGCGGTATAATTACCGCGGGGGTGTTCATGTCGGAAAAAAAGGCGATCGTCTTTGTCGTGGATGACGACGCGTCAGTGCGAGAGGGCTTGGGAAGTCTGATTCGATCCGCGGGGTTGCGGGTCGAGACCTTTGCCTCCGCGCAAGAGTTTTTGGATAGCCCGCGATCCGATGTCGCAAGAAGCCGATATTGAGATCCCTATTATTTTTATTACGGGCCACGGCGATGTTCCTACATCGGTGCGAGCGATGAAAGCGGGAGCCGTTGAGTTTCTTACAAAGCCATTCCGTGATCGGGATCTACTGGAGGCGATTCACCAGGCGATAAAACGCGATCGCATAGCGCGCGCGCAACGCGCGAAGATGACGGAGCTGTATGACCAGTATGATTCGTTGACGCTCCGCGAGCGAGAGGTGATGGAGCGGGTGGTCTCGGGCTTGCTCAACAAACAAGTCGCCGCCGAGCTGGGCATAAGCGAGATCACGGTCAAAGTTCATCGGGCTCAGGTGATGCAAAAAATGCAGGCTGAATCTTTGGCGGACCTGGTCAGGATGTCTGAGAAACTGGGAATACCTCGCGCCAAAAAATTATAGGAGCGACGGCGGAATTTAACACCCGTTATCCACCTATACCAAAGTATAATAGATTTCTTATCTGAAACGTTGCTACATTAGATCATAGAAAGGTCAGCATGGCTAATCTGCCTCTTATCTCAGTTGTCGATGATGATCAGTCGGTCCGCGAATCCCTCAGCGGTTTAATCCGTTCTGTCGGGTTCGGAGTAATGGTATTTGCTTCGGCCGAAGAGCTTTTAACTTCGGATCGTCTCCCCGATACGGACTGCCTGATCCTCGATGTGCGTATGCCGGGCATGAATGGGCTCGAGCTTCAACGTCAGTTGGCTGCCAGTCATATGTCAATCCCGGTTATCTTCATCACCGCTCATGGCGATGAGGAGGCTCGGGTGCGAGCTCTTAACGGCGGCGCAGTGGAATACCTGCTCAAACCGTTCAGTGAGGAAGCGTTACTGAGTGCGATCGACGCCGCTCTGAAGTCTAAATGACATGGAACGAAAGACGTTCGAGATTATAAAAGATAAAGACAAACTCCGGGCTAGCCTATAGATAAGATAGGATTGGCAATTCTAGGTAACAATTGTTGACAACCCATTACAAATAGAGACAAGCTTTCGGGGTTGGACGAAGAGGACACAGCGTTTTCCGATTCAAGATCCTTTAGCAAGTGAAAGGGGTGCCCCCCATGAGTAAGATAGCTCCTCTTATATACGTCGTGGATGATGACGCGTCAGTGCGCGAGGCTCTGGGTAGCTTGATCCGGTCAGTCGGGTTGAGGGTCGAGGCGTTTGCCTCCGCGCAGGAGTTTTTGACCCATCCGCAAGCCGACGCACCGAGCTGTTTGGTGTTGGATGTGCAGCTCCCCGGGCTAAGCGGACTCGATCTGCAACAGGAGCTTGCCAAGGCAGATATTCAGATCCCAATTGTTTTTCTCACCGGTCACGGCGACATTCCGATGTCGGTGCGAGCGATCAAAGCCGGGGCCCTGGAGTTCTTAACCAAGCCCTTCAATGACGAGGACCTGCTGGATGCGATCCAGCAGGGGATCGCGCGGAATCAGCGGGCGACGAAGAAAAAAGAGGACCTTGCCGCTCACAAATTTGGCGACATAGTCGGCACGAGCGGCGCATTAAGAAACGTGTTGAATCAGATCGAGGTTGTAGCGCCGACGGAATCGACAGTGCTGCTTCTAGGTGAAACAGGCACGGGAAAAGAGCTTATTGCGCGAGCGATCCTCAACGTCAGTTCCCGTTCCAATCGCCCCTTCGTCAAGCTCAATTGCGCGGCGATCCCCTCAGGGTTATTGGAAAGCGAGTTGTTTGGTCATGAAAAGGGAGCTTTTACCGGAGCGGTTTCACAGAAAATCGGCCGCTTCGAACTGGCGAACGGAGGAACGCTGTTTCTCGATGAAGTGGGCGATATTCCGTTGGAGCTGCAGCCCAAGCTTCTGCGCGTCTTGCAGGAACAGGAGTTTGAACGGCTGGGAAGCACCCGAACCCTACGCGTCGACGTGCGGTTGATAGCGGCAACAAACCGGGATCTGGCACAGATGGTCGCCGAAAAACATTTTCGCGAGGATCTGTATTTTGGGCTAAACGTTTTTCCGATACGGATTCCGCCGTTGCGGGAGCGGCAAGGAGACATTCCTCTACTGGTGCAACATTACGTGGACAAATATGCGAGCCGCATGAACAAGCAAATTGAGTCGATTCCTGAAGAGACGATGGCTGCACTGTGTAGCTATTCCTGGCCCGGGAACATTAGGGAGCTCCAAAACTTAATTGAGCGATCCGTGATACTGACGCCAGGTAACGTTTTGCAGATTCAACTCAATGACCTGCAACAGTCGAATCCCATCCCGTCGACTATGGCAGGCACACTGGAAGATGTGGAGCGGCAGCGCATCCTCCAGGCCTTGCAGGAGGCCGGCGCGGTCATCGGGGGACGGCACGGCGCGGCAGCCCGCTTGGGGCTCAAACGCACCACTCTATTATCTAAAATGCAAAGACTCGGCATCACCCGGAATACAAACTACACCCCGTTGACGGAGAAAGAGGACTGAAAGAACTCCCGCAGCCAGTAAAGTCCTAAACCGTTGAAAAATTCTCTTAGACTTTCTTCAACAAAGCTCTTTCATCAGAGCTGACCTTCTCAAGCGTTCAGAGGTTGGAAACATTCCATCCTCCCGCAGTGCCTGGGTGAGCAACACGGCGACGGTCATTCACCGACAAAGGAGTCGACGCAGCCCAAGTGTCATGGCCTATCGCGAGACGTGTCCCTCCAGAATGCCACTTTTGCCTGACATTACAGCAAGCGTGGAGTGACGGCGGAACGATTCGCTGTCGATGTAGCGATTCGCGCATAACTGCCTCCACTCTGTAGTGATCGCCGAGTTGTTACGGATATCCCCAATCAGGCGAATTCTAGGGTGGTCATGAATGGTCAAGAGGCGCTTGATGGGTTTGATTCCATCCCCCCGCTAATCCATCTTGCGTGGTTGTGGACTTGGGGCGAGGACCAAGAATTTCTGCCAGTCTCTGTTGTGCGACGGTTTCTTCCTGTAGCA
>VBKY01000190.1 GCA_005879255.1 Deltaproteobacteria bacterium | reverse complement strand
CGAAGTGAAATGCGTCACCCACCGAAAAAATCCGATTCACCAGGGGCTGATCTGTAATTTCATGGAAGACGGCGGCAAGAGAATCACCCGTTCCGCAGTCCTCTGGGGCAAACTCAAAAGTCTCGGCACGCCGGGAGTGGTCGATGTGCGCTTTCCCGATCCCGGCTGCGGCCGCGAGATCTGCGTGGTGTCGGCCGACGTAAAAGAACCGGGCCAAGTCATGCAAATCGTCGAGACGGTTTGGGGCGTCAACGCCATGGGCCCCAATTGGATCATCGTCGTCGACGCCGACGCCGATATCGATGACTGGAACGATATCTGGTGGCGCATGTATTCGCGCACCGAACCGCATCGCGATGTGTGGATCACGCCGCCGCGTCAGCATGGCGGGCACCAACCGCTGGTCAAGCATGGTTTCACGTCGCGCATCGCCATCGATGCGACGTCGAAATTCAAGGGAGTCGAGTTTCCTGAGATCAACACGGTCAGCCGCGAGCTGTCGCAGAAAGTTCTCAGCCGTTGGGCGGAGCTCGGGTTGGAATAGCAATAAAAATGCGTTCCACACGTTCCAGTAGTTCCAAATGTTCCAGCCCCCACCTCTTTCCTCCCCCGCGTCGCGTGGGAGGATGAAGGAAGGGGTTGAACGATTGGAACTACTGGAACCGGGGAAGAGTATCTTAGATGTGGGGTAAAATTATCGGCCAACCCCTACCGCGAGTCGAAGGCGCGGACAAGGTCAGCGGTGCTTTGTCCTATACCGCCGATCATTATCGGCCCGGCACGCTATGGGGTAAGGTCCTGCGTAGTCCCTATCCCCATGCGCGCATCGTCAACGTCGATATCAACCAGGCGAAAAATCTTTCCGGCGTCAAGGCGATCGTAACCGCGGCGGATCTCGATCCAAGACTGATCGGCGCGGTGCTGCAAGACATGCCGGTCTTGGCCTCGGATCGGGTTCGCTACGTCGGCGAAGATATCGCGGCGGTGGCCGCCGTCGACGCCGATACGGCGGAGGAAGCGATTCACCTGATCGACGTCGAGTACGAGGAGTTGCCGGCGGTATTCGACCCGCTCGAGGCTATGACGCCGGAGGCGCCGGTGCTCCATCCTGATTATGAACGCTATCACGGGCCGAAGACCAAAGCGCCGACCTTGAAAAACGTCCAGACCCTGGTGCGAGCGAGCAAGGGCGATATCCAGCGCGGTTTTGCTGAGTCGGATCATATTTTCGAAAATAGTTTCCGCACACAGCTGGTGCACCAGGGCTATCTCGAGCCTTACGCGATTACCGTTGAAGTCGATAAACAAGGGCGTCTCGCGATCTGGGTGGCCAATCAGTCGGTATTCAAATTGCGCAAGGTTTTGGGTGAGTACTTTGACATGCCGCTGGAGATGATCACCATTTACCCGAGCAACATGGGCGGCTCCTTCGGGGCCAAGGACTATCCATCACTGGCGCCGGCGGCCTACCACCTGTCGAAACAAACCGGGTGCCCGGTGCGCTTCGTGAAAAACTACACCGAAGAGCTGACCGCGACCTCGCCGCGCCATCCCGCGGTGGTGCAGCTGCGCACCGGCGTGAAAAAAGACGGCAGGCTTTGGGCGTGGGAAGGCAAGACCTTTTACAACGGTGGCGCTTACGGCGCGTACAAACCCAATCCCCAGGGATCGATGAGCGGCGCCTATATGGTCGCCGGTTCGTACAATATTCCGCACACCTTGCTCGAAGGCTACTGCGTTTATACCAATCAAGTGCCCGGAGGCTACTTCCGCGCGCCGGGCGAAGTCCAAACTCTTTTCGCCGTGGAAAGCCACGTCGACGTGATCGCGCAGGCGCTGGGCATCGACCCGCTGGAGTTTCGTTTGCGCAATGGACTCAAAAAAGGCGACACGCGCGCCACCGGTGAGAGTCTGAGCGATCCCTATTGCACCGAAGTGCTCCAGCGCGTGGCGAAGATCTCGGCCTGGGGAAAAAGCCGACCGGTGAAAGCGGCGAAGCCCGTCAAGACGGGACGGGGGTTGGCTTTGGGTGATCGCCATGTGGGCCACGGCGATTCGAGTTTCGAATTGGTTCTGGAGCGCGACGGAACGCTGCGGCTTTTGAGCGGCGTGGGCGACCAGGGAGTTGGCGCTTACACGATGCATCGGCAGGTCGTCTCCGAGCTGTTGGGCGTCGATCCGAACTCGATAAGAATCGAAGTCGGCAACACCTCCAACGCGCCTTACGATCAGGGCATCAAAGGCGCGCGCGGCACCCATATCGAAGGACAGGCCGTGCTGCGGACGACGAACTCGTTGATCGACGCGCTGCGCGAGCTAGCGGCGTCACGATGGGAAACTGCCGCGGAGAAAATTACTTGGCAGCGCGGCGGCGCGCTGTTCAATGAGAATGGCAAAGCGAAGCGCTTGGGGTTGAAGGAATTGGCGTTGCTTTCGGATAAACCACTCAAGGGATTCGGCAAATTCGTCGGCCATAAACCGGATGTCTATTCGTTTCAGGCCGTGGTGGTGGATGTCGAAGTCGATACGGCTACCGGTGAAGTCAAGGTCAAGCGTCTCTACTTTGTTTACGACGTCGGAACGGTTATCAATCCCTTGATTCACCAAGGCCAGATCGAAGGCGGCATCGTGCAAGGATTGGGTTACGCGCTCACCGAAGAGCTCAAGCTCGATGACGGCCGCATCACAACGGTGACGTTGGGCGATTATAAACTGCCAAATATCGCCGACCATGTGCCGCTGACCACTTCGCTGGTGCAAGCCAAAGCAGGCCCCGGTCCCTTCGGCGCGAAGTCTGTGGCGGAAGCGGGAATCAGCATCGTCGCGCCGGCGGTGGCCAATGCGGTTTACAACGCAACCGGTGTGAGAATAACCGAGCTGCCAATTACCGCGGAAAAAGTTCGCAATGGCTTGTTATGCGGTTACAGAGCTTAAAGCGTTTTGGCTTTACCACGCAACCGGAGGCAATTCAGGAGGCACTATGAAATGCTTGCGTCTTGCCGCAGTCTTCTTGAGCGTGCTTCTTGTCATCGACCTTGTGGAGGGAGCCGAAACGCCGAGATACGGCGGACGTTTAGTTTTTGGACTTAGTCGGGACATTAGCGCACTCAATCCCTTTTTTCGCACTCGCTCGACCAACAAGTACGTGCGCCAGATCGCTTATGAAACGCTCTTTGACTACGATGACAAGGACCGGTTGGTTTCCTTGCTCGGTGAATTTTGGACGGCATCCCCGGACAGCAAGGTTTACACGATCAAGGTGCGCCGAGGAGTAAAATTTCATAACGGCGCTGATCTAACCGCCGAGGATGTCAAGTGGAGCGCCGAATACGCCATGGACCCCAAGAACGCGGCAACCGGAGTTAACTTCTTGGGACGGGTGCAAGCGGTGAGCATCAAAGACAAGTTCACCGTCGAGTTTGTTCTTAAGGAACCCCAGGCGATCTTCATCAACCTTCTGGCATCGATCGAGGCTTCCTTTCCGGTGGTGCCGAAAGATTCAGTGCCTTCAGGTCAACGGGAGCCCTCGGCTCCCCCTCCCGGCACTGGACCGTTTGAATTCAAGGAATACAAGGCTGCACGAGAAATGATTTTTGCGCGCAACAAAAACTACTGGCAGAAGGGCCTTCCTTACCTCGACGAGTTGGTGCTCAAACCGGTGGAGGACGAGCAGGTGCGTTTCGCCGCGCTGCGGGCCGGTGATCTGAACATCATCGAGCGGACGCCCTACGCCTTCATCAAAAAAATCCGCAATCGGGAAATTCCCGAGATCAGATTTGTCGAAGCCAAAGATGCTGGACTGCGCCGACTCATATTCAACGTGGCGAATCCGCCTTTTAACAATCTGAAACTGCGCCAGGCTGTGCTCTACGCCCTGGACAAAAAAAGCTACGTCGATGCCGCTTACTGGGGGCTCGGCGAGCCGACGAACCATGGCATTCCCAAGGACAGCCGCTGGTATATAAAAATGCCTGACGTCAAGCGCGACGTAGCAAAAGTCAAAGCTTTGCTGAAAGAAGCAAAGGTCGGCCCCGATTTTGAACTTGAGCTTTTAGCCCGCCGTGGCGAAGAACCGGAAATACAGCCGATTCAGGATCAACTCACGACGGCCGGGATTAAGACCAAAGTGACGATTCTTGAGAGCGGCGCGCGCGAGGCGCGCACGCGGGCGGGCGACTTCATGATTGTTTTGAGCGGATTCGATGTGCCGAACGAGCCGGGCGACGACTATCCGACTGAGTACGGCTGCAACGACGAAGAAGTAACCAACAAACGACGCGGTCAGAACCAGGCTGGGTATTGCAACAAAGAATTCGACCGGCTGATGGTCGAGGCGGCGAAAATTCAGGACGCGAAGAAGCGCTACGAGCTTTACGCCAAAGCGCTCGGCATTCTCAATGACGAGATTCCCGACATCTCCCTCGCATTTGTGCCGCGCTATTTCACCCATCAACCGAAGGTGATGGGATTTACGAGTGACAGCAAAGGTCGGTTGAACATGGTCTCGGCCGGCCTGTCGCGGGTTTGGCTCGCACCCTAGGAGACGGCGGAGGGTCGCGCGCTGCGCTGGCAACGATTTCACGAGAGGACTCAATGCCCAAGCCCCCTGATGAACTCGTCGAAGAACTTTTGCGCGGGAGGCGATCCCGTCGCGAGGAGCGACCGACGCGGGCGCTGATCATTGACGGAAAGCTCGGCAAAGATCAGGTCAAGATGTGGGTCAAGCAGCTCTATTACTATCGCGTCAACGTGCCGCGCAAGGAGCTTTACATTTTGGCCAACTGCCCGGTGAAAGAAGTCAGAATGGAGATGATGAAAAAGTACTTGGAAGAGGAGGACAACAGAATTATCGGCGGCTCGGTTGGCCCGCACGCCGAGCTGTGGCTGCGGCTGGGCGAAGGCTTGGGCATTCCGCGCGCGGAGATGGAGGATTTCCGCGACCTTTGTCCCGAATACCGACTGCTGGTCGACTCCTGGGTGAACTACGCCAGAGACCACAGCTGGTTGGAAGGCGCGGCGATGAACTTCGACGAGGATGGCGGCACGGGTAGAGGCGGCGAAGGAATGAAAATGGCCGAAACTCTGGCCAGATTCTACGGCGTTCCAGAATGGGGCGTGGCGCATTTTACAATCCATTCGGAGCTGGACATCGAACATGGCTCCTCGACTCATGACCTGATCCGAAAATGGGCTGTGAGCGACGAGCAGCAGAACGGCGTGCGGCAAGCGGTGAATTTCAAGCGTGCTTTTATCCAAATGGAAGATCGCTGCGCGCGCATCGCTTGCAGGATTGATCCGCAATTATTTTCCTAGCTGAAGTATTGAAAGCCAATTCCCTGAGGTCAAGATGCCTTTCCAAAGCTTGAGAGACTACCTGCAAAAAGTCGACGAGCACGGCGACCTGCTAAAGATCGACGGCGCCGACCGGGACGAAGAAATCGGCGCATTGGCGGAGACCATCGCCGGCACGGCGAGCCATCCCATGCTGCTCTTCGACAACATCAAGGGCTTTCCGCGCGGATATCGCGTCTCTTCCAACACGATGTCCGGCATCAGAAGAATGGCTCTGGGGTCCAACGTGGATCTGGTCAAGGCATGGAAGGATAAGCTCAAGACCTTTAAACCGCTCGCGCCAAAGAAGGTAAAAACCGGTCCGGTTCTGGAAAACGTCTTTTCCGGAAAAGATGTCGACCTACTGAAATTTCCCGCGCCAAAATGGCACGAGCTGGACGGCGGCTACTATATCGGGACGGGATCGTGCGTTTTCACCCGCGAGGCTGAAGCCGGTTGGGTCAATATGGGCGTCTACCGGGTGGTCGTGCACGACGAAAATACGCTGGGTATCTTCATCAATCATATCCATCACGCGCGCTTGATCGTCGAGAAATATTGGGCGCGCGGTGAAAGCTGTCCGGTGGTGCTCTCTTTCGGCCAAGAGCCGGCGCTGTTCCTCGCCGCGGCGCAAAGGGAACCGTGGGGGGTCGAGGAACTTGATGTCGCAGGCTGGCTGCGCGGCGAACCGCTGGAAATTCTCACCGGCGAGCGAACCGGGCTTCCCATACCGGCGCACGCGGAGATCGTCGTCGAAGGAGAGATGCCGCCGATCGAGCGCGAGTCGCGGCCGGAAGGACCGTTCGGAGAAAGAACCGGCTACTACGCCGCTGGAGTGCGGAACGAACCGGTCGTCAGGGTCTCGAGGGTGATGCATCGCAACGACCCGATCATTCAAGGCGATCCGCCTTTGAAACCGGTGCCGGGAATGGATCATTTCGGCATACCGCTGCCGGCGGCCGCGGTGTGGTCGGCTTTGGAATACGCCGGCGTGCAGGATGTCCGCGGCGTATGGCTGCATGGACCCTTTGCCACGGTGATTGCTCTCAAGCAGCGC
The DNA here is from genome assembly GCA_005879255.1 of Deltaproteobacteria bacterium. Next base: position 27,110 of record VBKY01000190.1, on the reverse strand, counting down.
TACGAGGGACACGCGCGCCAGGCGGCCGCCATTGCGTTGGGCGTGCGCGCGACTTTAGGCATGGGTCGATTCGTGATCCTGGTCGACGAGGACATCGACCCTTCCGATCTCAGAGACGTGTTTTGGGCGATCACGAGCCGCTGTGATCCGGCGACGCAAACTCAAATTATGCACGATTTTCCGACCAGCGATATCAATCCGAGAGTGGCGCCCGAGGATCGCGATGCGGGTCGCTTCGTCGCTTCTCGGATCGTCATCGACGCCTGCCGGCCTTATCGGTGGTTGAAAGAATTTCCGGCGACCAACGTGATGAGCCTAGAGAAGAAAAAACAAATAGCCGCGAAGTGGCATGGCGTGCTCGACAAACTCGACCGCTAGCGCGGACGCCGAGCGAAATGAAATCGAAACGAGCAAATTTGCCGCGAAGCTGGTGGCCGGCGATCTTCCTGCTGGTTTTATCGAGCGCGCAAAGCTTTGCTCAAGAGCGGCCCGATGCCCGGCTTATCCAGCTTATCCAGGGGGCCGAGAAAGAAGCAAAGCTGGTTTGGTGGACGACGACGAATCTCGATTTGAGCCAACGGATACTGGAGCGCTTCGAAAAAAAATATCCGTCTGTCAAAACCGAGCTGTTCCGCGCCGGGCGGGGACCGCTGCTCAACAAGATTCTCGCCGAAGCGCTCGCCGGCAGGTACGCCTGGGATGTCCTTTCCGGCAGCGGCGAGATGTATTCCCCGTTGATGGAAAGAAAGCTCGTCGTCCCCTATCGGTCGCCGGAAAGCAAAGCCTATGATGGATCGATGATCGGTTGGGATGGCGAATGGATCGCGTACCATACCAATAGCTATGTTCTGGGTGTGAACACCCGCCTGGTGAAGAGCGAACAAGCGCCGAGGTCCTACGAAGCTCTGCTCGATGCCAAATGGAAAGACGGCAAGATCTCTTTGGACTCCGACGCCTATCCCGTTCTCATCGGCCTCAGCCAAGCATGGGGGAAAGAGAAGGCGGTCAATTATTTAAGGCGGCTCGCCGCACAAAATCCCGTGGTCAAAAGGGGCAACGACGAACGGGTGCAGCTCACTGCGGCCGGAGAATATCCGCTGGTCATGGCCTATGCTTCCGGGATTAGCAGGGTGGCGCAAAAAGGCGCGCCGATGGAGTGGCTGGGGCTCGATCCGGTCGTGGTGCAGGTGAACCCGCTGCAAGTCGCCGCGCGCGCGCCGCACCCGAACGCGGCGCGGCTGTTCACCGACTTTGCTCTCTCAAAGGAGGGACAGGAAATGGTTCGGAGCGGTCTTCGCGAGCCCGCCCGAGCCGATGTCGAGTCACCGTCGAGCGCTTCACTCAAAGGTTTCAAACGCGTCGTCATCAGTCCGGAAAATTATCAGGACTACAAAGAGTACGTCAGGCTATATCAAGAGATTTTTCGAACTCGCTAATTCAGGAGCGCCATTGAGATGTTGAAGAGCAGCGGCAATTTCGTGTTCGGCGTAAGGATCGCTTTGGCGCTCGCAACGATATTCCTATTCACCGCGGCAAACACTGCGTATGCGGCCGAGAGAAATTTGCGGGTATCCTATTCGGCTCCCGCAACCGCCTTCTTACCTCTCTGGGCCGCCAAAGACGCAGGAATTTTCGAAAGGAATAATCTCACGGTCGAGCTGCTTTATGTCGGCTCGTCGCCGATCGCGTTGTCGGCGTTGCTCAGCGACGAGCTTGATGTTCTCGCCGGCGGCGGCACGGCGGCGCCGACCGCGTACCTTCAGGGCTTTCGCGACCTCGCGCTGTTTTCGACCCTCGACCACCGCTTCGCGTTCAAGATATTTACCGTCCCCGCCATCGTCGACGTCGCCGGTCTGCGCGGCAAACGATTCGGCGTGACGCGGTTCGGCGGGAGCCTGGATTTTGCCAGCCGCTACTTTCTCAAAATTTCCGGCCTGGACCCGCAGAAAGATCTGCAGCTCGTTCAGATCGGCAACACCGCGGATATTTTGGCGGCGTTGGTGAACGGCACGGTCGATGCCGGATCTTTGACGTTTCCTTACAACTTCGCGGCGAGCAAGCTCGGCTATCGGCAGTTGGCGGACCTGTCGCAAAGCGGCGCGCGCTACGCCACCGCGGCTTTTTTATCCAAGCGAAGCTTTCTGATTGACCAACGGCTTCGTATGCAGTCCTTCGTCAAGGCGCTGGTTGAATCAATTCATTACGTCAAGACGAACCCGGAGGCCGCCTTGAAGATCCTTCAGCGGTATACTCGGATGGCGGACCGGGAAATCTTAAAGTTGGCCTACGACGAGTACGCGCAAAAAGTTTGGCTCCGGTCGCCGGCGAGCGAGCCGGACGATATCAAGCTGATTCTGGAGCATCTCGCCCAGACAAACCCCAAAGCCCGGGAAATCCAGCCCGCAGCGCTCATCTACAGCGACCTGGTCGATAATGTCACGCGCTCCGGTCTTGTCGAGCGGCTCTATAAATAATTATGGCCATTCTTCGACCCGAAGATCACGAGCGCATGGTGATGGAATCGGTCAGCTTCGCCAAGGAAGAAGTGAAGCGGAGGCTGCAGGCGCCCGTGCAGATCAAGGCCGAAGAGATTCGCTCTCAATTTCAGAACAACTCGCACCTTTATCTCGTCGATCCGCGCCTGGGTTTCAATCATCGAACTTTTCGTTTCTGGATCAACCGTATCCCGGCCGGCGAAGAAGAGGGAATGGGCTGGAAGACTCTGGGCCATCGCCACACGGTGGAGGCGGTTATCCATGTTCTGCAGGGTAACGGTCACAGCATCATCGACGGCGTGCGCTACGACTGGGCGCCGGGAGATTTCATCAGCGTGCCAATGTTTTCCTGGCATCGCCATCTCAATACCGGGAACGAGGATTTCATTTATCTGGCGGCGACGACGGGGCCGCTTTCACTCGCTCTTGGTTTGGCGGTTTACGAGGACGAGCGCTACCCGGACTATTGGGTGTTCGGCCATAAGAGTGAGAGCGCGATGAAGTCGTTGATCCCCGGAGCGGATGACTCGACGCGCGTGAGTATGCAAGCGGCAACAGCGGCAAAACCGCTCAATCCGACCGATGCGCTTTATAAGGAGCAGCTGTTTTTTTCCGGCGGCGAAGAAAAGCGGCGTCGCACCAGCCGCGTGTTAGTTGATAACGTCAAAATCGAGTTCGAGAAAACGCCGATGGGCCGAGTGAGCTATGTGATCGATCCAAAGACCGGATTTTTGATGCGGGTGCTGGGAACCTTGCTCGCCGAGATCTCTCCCGGCAAGCGCTCGGGAGCCCATCGGCATATGTACGAAGAGGTGAATTACGTCATCTCCGGACAGGGTTACAGTCTCATCGAAGATCAGCGCTACGACTGGAGCGAAGGAGATGTTCTCTGTATCCCGGTTTTTAGCTGGCATCAACATTTCAACACCGGCGATCGTCCGGCGCGCTTCCTGGTTCATCACAACCGGCCGTTGATGGAGAATCTCGGCTTTATGCATGTCGAGCAAGGGGAGTCGAGCGATGACGACTAGATTGACCACACTGAAAACCGCGGCCGGGTCGAGCTCAAGAGGAGCGCGCCGGCCACTCTTTTTGCTGGTCGGTCTTTCCCTTCTCCTCATGCTGCCGACGGCGACTCTGGCGCAACGCAAAACCTTGCGGGTTTCATATCCCGCGCCGGCCACGGTCTATTTGCCGTTGTGGATCGCCAGCGAGGTCGGGCTATTCAGCAAGCACGGCCTTGACGTCGAGCTGGTGCACGTCGGCTCTTCGCCGATTGCCATGGCCGCCTATCTCGCCGGAGAAATCGATATTCTCGGCGGCGGCGGCTCAGCCGGACCCAACGCCTATCTGAGGGGCCAGCGCGACCTGGTATTTTTCGGCGCGATGAACAACAAGTTTGTCTTTTCCATCTATGCTCATCCATCGGTATCGACCATGGCCGGAGTGCGCGGCAAGCGTGTCGGCGTCACGCGCTTCGGCGGCACAATGGATTTTGCCACGCGGCATTTTTTGCGGTTGAACGGCTTCGATCCGGGCCGCGAAGTGACCATGGTTCAAGTCGGCAGGGTGCAGGATATCCTCTCGGGGCTGATCGCCGGATCGGTGGACGTCGGCACCATGGCATTTCCCTACGACATCAAGGCGAAAGAAAGCGGCTTTCGCGAGCTCGCTGATCTATCCCAGAGCGGCGCGAGGTATGCCTCGTCGTCTTTTCTGGCAAAGAGACAGTTTCTCGCTCAGAACAAGAGCCGCGCCGAGGGCTTCGTTCGAGCGATCATCGAGGCGATGCAATTTATCAGGGTGCGCCGCGATGACGGGATCAAGATCCTTGCCCGTTACACCAGAATGTCAGACATGAAGGTGCTGGCGCAGACCTACGATTACCACAGCCGAGTGATCTGGCCGAGAGTGCCTGAGATCCTACCGGAAGATCTGAAACTGGTTTTGGAAGAGTTGGCCGAAGTCAATCCGAAGGCGCGCGAGATCGATCCCGCCGAGTTGATTTACGGTTCTGTTGTTAAAGATGTCGTCGCCAGCGGATTCGTCGAGAGGCTCTATGCGCGCTGAGTTAGCCACGCGAACGCTCATGGGGCTGCTGGTCGTCTTGATCAGTTTTGTCCCAGCTCAGGCCCAGGGCGCCGCGGTCGCCCCGCTGCGCGTTTCCTATCCGGCGCCGACGGCGACGCAGCTTCCCCTTTGGGTCGCCAAGGAGGCGAAATTTTTTGTCAAGCACGGCGTCGCAGTCGACCTTGTCTACGTCGGCTCATCGTCGATTGCGATCGCCGCCCTATTCAGCGGACAACTGGCCGTGGTTGCCGGCGGCGGAGTGGGCGGCATCGCCTCCTACCTGCAGGGCTATCGTGATCTCGCGCTGTTCGGCAGTTTGAACAACCGGCTTAATTTTTTTGTTTACGCCCAGCCGTCGATTGTCGACGCCGCCGGCCTTCGCGGCAAACGGTTCGGCGTCAGCCGGTTTGGCGGCGTCGGCGATTTCGCCGCTCGCTATTTTCTCAAGCGTGCCAATCTCGATCCGCGCAAGGACGTGAGCTTCCTCCAGGTCGGTAGCCAGTCGGAAATGACCCCCGCCTTGGTGCGTGGCGCCATCGAGGGCGGCGTCGTCTCTGTCCCGCAGAACTTTACGGTTAAAAAGCTCGGCTTTCGAGAGCTGGCCGACTTGACTCAGAGCGGCGCGAGATACGCGTCGAACGCCTTTTTGGCGAAGCGGCAGTTTCTCATCGACAACCAAGGGCGGATGGAAGCTTTCCTCAAGGCGCTGATAGAATCGATTCACTTTATCAAAACCAAGCGGCTCGAAGCTTTGAGCATACTGTCGCGTTATACCCGGACGACGGATCCAGAGGCGTTGAACATTACCTATAACGAGTACGAAGACCTGACTGCTGTTTTAGAGCAGCAAGCTGAAACGAACCCCAAAGCATTGGAGATCAACCCTGCTGAGCTGATTTACGACGGCTTGATGGAAAACGTCGTGAGGTCGGGATTTGTCAAACAGGTTTACCACTGATGGAGCTGAAAACAATTCAATCTAGGAGAGCGCGAAGAGCGATTGCGATCATTGTGGCTCTAATCGCTTTTGGAGCGCTTCGCATAGCCGGCGCGGCTCCGGCTTCCTTGCGCGTTGCATACCCGGCGCCGACGGCGTCGTTCCTGCCGTTGTGGGCGGCTCATGACGCCGGCTTCTTCAAGAAGAATAATCTATCGGTGGAACTCATCCAGGTTGGATCTTCAACCCGGGGAATGGCGGCCCTGCTGGCGAATCAAATCGATGTGCTCGCGGGCGGAGGAACCGGCGGCGTGGTGGCGCAGCTCCAAGGCTATTCCGACGTCGCGATATTCGGGACGAACGTCCATACCTGGGTTTTTTCGATCTATGCGGTTTCATCGATAAAGGACGTGGCCCAACTGCGCGGCAAGAAGATGGCGGTCACGCGCTTCGGTGGAACCATGGATTTCGCCACGCGCCATTTTCTCAAGGGACAGGGGCTGGAGCCGGGGAAGGATGTCGTGTTGATTCAAATCGGCAGCTCGGCGGACATCGTTCCCGCGATGGTGAACGGTGTAGTTGAGTCGGGGGTAATGTCGGTTCCCTACCTGTTCATCGCGCGCCGCTTAGGACTGCGCGAGTTGGCCGACTTGTCGCAAACCGGGATTCGCTACGCTCAAGCGGCGCTGGTCGCCAAGAGAAGCTTCCTCAAAGACAAACGTGACATCGTCGGCCAGTTTATCAAGGCGATCATCGAGGCGACGCACTATCTCAAGACTCGTCCGGCGGACGGCATGCGGATATTGGGCCGATATACGCGCACCGACGATGCCGACATATTGAAGCAAGCTTACGACTACCATGTTCATAAGTTGCTTTCTTCGGTGCCGGATATCCGCCCGGACGATATCAAACTATTGTTGGAAGAAGCGGCGCTGACGAACGCTAAAGCCAAGGGCACCAATCCGCAGGAGTTCATCGACGAGGGGCCGGTCCGAGAGGTCGTGCGCTCCGGCTTGGTCGATCAACTCTATCGAAAATGAGAGAACAGTGACGCCCGACGCAAAATAAGGTGGACTTATGCGGCGAATTTTTCTGTTTGTCTGGTCGTTGGTTTTGCTATTTTCCGCGGATCTTTTAAGCGGCGCCGAAGCGCCAAAGTACGGCGGACGACTGGTGCTCGCCATCCGCAATGACATCAACGGGTTGAATCCTTTCGTGCGCACGACCTCGACCAACGTCTACGTGCGACAGCTTGCCTATGAATCACTGTTGGATTTTGACAAGCACGGCAAGCTTGTTCCCAGCCTGGCGGAGTCCTGGACCGTGTCCGCTGATGGCAAGAGCTACCTGTTTAAGCTGCGCAATGGTGTCAAATTTCACGATGGCAAGGAGCTCAGCGCCGAGGACGTCAAATGGAGCGTCGATTACGCGATGGATCCCAACAACGGGACCACTGGATTGAGCATGTTGAAAAGCGTCGAAAGAGTGAACGTAAAAGACAAGCTCACCGTGGAGTTCGTGCTGAAGAACCCGCACGCGGGATTTCTCAGCATGGTGGCGACGATCCGTCCGTTTCCGATCGTGCCCAATCGATCGGTGTCAAGCGGAAAGTTTGATCTGCCCGGGTTTCCACCGGGCACCGGCCCGTTCGCATTCAAAGACTACAAGCCGGCGCGAGAGATCGCTTTCGTGCGCAATAAAAACTATTGGCGCAAAGGTCTTCCTTATCTGGACGAGCTTATCTTGAAACCGGTGCTGGAAGATCAGGTGCGTTTCACCGGAGTGCGGGCCGGCGATCTCGATATCATCGAGCGGACACCGTATTCGTTTATTGCCAAAATTCTCAAGGGTGAATACCGCGATCTCAAGACCGCCGTCGCCAAGCACGCGGGTTATCGGCGGCTGCTGTTTAATGTCGCCGATCCGCCGTTTAACGACGTGAGGCTGCGCCAGGCCGTGCGCTACGCGATCGATAAAAGAAAATACATCGACGGCGCCTTCTGGGGTTTGGGCGAGCCGGCCGACCAGCTTTTTCCCGGCGGCAGCGCGTGGCGCGTGAAGTTGCCGGAGATCAAGCCCGATCCCTCCAAGGTCAAAGCGATGCTCAAGGATGTGGGCGTAGCTCCGGATTGGGAGGTCGAGTTGATCGGACAGAAATCTGAAGAAGAAGAACTTCAGGTGATCCACCAGCAACTGACCGCCGCCGGCATAAAAACCAAAGTGACGATTCTCGAAAGAGGAGCGCGGGTGACGCGCGAGAGCAGCGGCGACTTCATGATGGTGCTGAGCGGCGGCGATATTCCCGACGATCCGGGCGAAGAGTTCGAGAGCGAGTTTGGCTGCGCGGTAGAAGAGGTGAAGGCAAAAAAGCGCACTGAAAACTCCTCCGGTTATTGCAATAAAGAGGTCGACCGCGTGTTGGAGACGGCGATCAAGACCAAAGATGCAAAACAGCGCTATGAGCTTTACCGCAAAGCCATCCAGGTATTTCACGACGACGTGGTGGATATCCCGCTGGCCTATGTGCCCCGATACTTTGTTTTTCAGCAGAAGGTCCTGGGCTTCGAGACCGACGCCGACGGCAGATTCAACATGCCCGACGGAGGGCTTTCCCGCGTATGGCTGGCGCGTTGAAAAAGAGAGGATAGACAAATGATGACGAGCGGAGATCAGTTGATTGAAGAGCTTATGAGTAAGCGGCCGCCGCGCCACAAAGAAAGGGCGATGCGGGTGCTGATGATCAAGGGCCTGCTGAGCAAACCGCAGGTTCAGATGTGGGTCAAGCAGCTCCACTATTATCGCGTCAACGTGCCGCGCAAGGAGCTCTATATTCTTGCCAACTGTCCGGTGAAAGAAATCAGGATGGAGCGCATGCAAAAATATATGGAGGAAGAAGACGACAGAGTGATCGGCGGCAAGGTTGGTCCCCACGCGGCGTTGTGGCTAAAGTTGGGCGAGGGTTTGGGGATCTCGCGCGACGAGATGGAAGATTTCCGGGATTTGTCTCCCGAGTACCGCTTGCTGGTCGATTCCTGGTTGGACTATGCACGGAACCACAGTTGGTTGGGAGGGGCGGCGATGAGCTTCGACGAGGATGGCGGTACGGGCAGAGGGGGAGAAGGCATGAAGCTGGCAGAGGCATTGGCCAAGTTTTACCAAGTGCCGGAGTGGGGACTGGTGCACTTTACGCTTCACTCGGAGCTCGACATCGAGCACGGCTCATCGACGCGCGATCTGATAAAAAAATATGCGCTCACCGAGGAGCAGCAGAACAGAGTCCGAGAGGCGGTGGCTTTCAAGCGGGCCTTTCATCGATTGGAAGACCAATGCATGTGGGCCGCGTGCAAGATCGATCCGAAACTACACGCCGAAGTTGATTAGTCATTGGACGATGATGGCAGAGTCGCAGGCGGAATGGAGCGTTAAGATATGAGCGACTTCGACAGATTGCTGAACGCGTTACAGGAGACCGGCTATCACCAGTGGATGAAAAGCGAGGGCATTCCTGTGGCGGTTGGTCACGGTATGGAAGATGTCCGCGACATCAAGCTTGCTCCCTGGCGGCGCACCGGCGGCCTGGGTTCTTTCGTTCACCTTCACGGCATGGAAGGAATTACCGGCATGTACGTGGCCGAGATTCCGCCCGGCGACACCTTGCAACCGGAAAAGCATCTTTATGAAGAGCTGATCTGCATCCTCGACGGCATCGGCGCGACGGAAGTATGGCAAGAGGGGAAGAAAAAAAGTCTGTTCGAGTGGGGACGGATGAGCCTTTTTTCGCCGCCGCTCAATAGCTGGCATCGCTTGATCAACGGCGGACGGGAGCCGGTAAAATTTTTAGCCGTCACGAACGCGCCGATGGTCCTGGACGCCTACCGCAATCCCGAGTTCGTTTTTAACAATCCCTTTGTGTTCGCCGATCGTTTCGCCGGGGAAGAGGGATATTTCAACGAAGGCAAGAAACGCTATGCGCGAGGCAATACCCACGTTTTGGAGACCAACTTCATTCCCGACATTCTCGCCGCACAGGTCGACGAGCACGAGAAAAAAGGCGCCGGGGTAAAGCTGACGCAATTTCAGATGGCGGGAAATTCGATGATCGCGCATGTGTCGAACTGGCCCGCCGCCCGCTATCAAAAAGCGCATTATCATGGGCCCGGCGCGGTTCTCTTGGGTCTCGAAGGCGACGGCTACGTCATCATGTGGCCCAAGGATCTCGGTCTTGAACCGTACACGAGCGGACGAGGAGAAGAAGTCGTGGAGTTGAGATGGAAAGAGGCCAGTATTTATTGCCCGCCGGGCGGATGGTTTCATCAGCACTTCAATACATCGACAAATCCGGCGCGCCATATCGCGCTCCGCTACAGCGGCAGAATTCATCCGACCGGGTTTCAACTGGCCGCTAAGCTCCACGAAGACGGCACGACGACTTCGCTCAAGAAAGGCGGCACGATGATCGAGTACGACGACGAGGACCCGGCAATCCGCCGGCGCTTTGAATCCGAATTGAAAAAAGCGGGAATGCGCTCGGCAATGCCACAGGTCACCTACGCATGAAAACTGCGAAACGACGCCATGGATTTTACCGCGCTGATATCGGTTCTCAAGTGAGGTGAATAGCAATGGAAGATCTAAGAGGCTGGCTCAAGGAAGTGGAAGGATTAGGACAGCTCAAGCGTGTCAAGGGAGCGGAGGCCAATCTCGAGATTGGCCTGATGACCGAGGTCAACGGCCAGCGCCGGGGAGCGGCGCTCTTGTTCGACGAGATTCCTGGTTTTCACAAAGGTTTCAGAGTCCTCACGGGCTCGATGCTCAACGCCAAGCGGTTGGCGCTGACCCTCGGTTATCGCGACATCGACAGCGATCAGCAACTGGTGTCACGCTTGCAGGGAAAAATGATCGGCTTCGAACAAGCTGCGCCGCAATATCCGATCCAGGAGAGATCCACTGGCGCGGTGCTGCAGAACCGTCAAGTGGGAGCGGAGGTCGATCTGCTCAAGTTTCCCGCGCCCAAATGGCACGCCCATGACGGCGGCAATTACCTCGGAACGGGCTGCATCGTGATGACCAAGGATCCCGATAGCGGCAGGATCAATTTCGGCTCTTACCGATTGATGGTCCAGGATGAGAAATCGATCACTCTGCATATCTCGTCGGCGCACCATGGGGCGATCAACATCAGAAAATATCAGGACCGTGGAGAGCCGGCTCCGGTAGCGGTTTCGCTGGGGCACCATCCGCTCTATTTGATCGTCGCCAGCATGGGCATCCCGTACGGCATTTCGGAATTCGAATATCTCGGCGCCATCGCAGGCAAGAGCGTGCCGGTGGTCCGCGGCGAAATGACCGGACTACCGATCCCTGCGGCTAGCGAATTTGCTCTGGAAGGCTTCTGTTCCTTCGATGACTTTCGCGATGAGGGACCCTTCGGCGAGTACACCGGATACTATGCTTCAGGCCGGGGCAAAGAGCCGGTGATCAATGTGCGCGCCGTGTACCATCGGGACGATCCGATCAACCTCGGCGCCCCGCCGGGACGCCCGCCGCACGATTATTCCTACGTCAATGCGCTGATGAAATCGATCAGCGTCAAGGAATCGCTGATGAAGGACGGCATCCCCGACGTGAAAGGCGTCTGGTATCACGAAGCGGCGGGAGTCAATTTCTTCGTCGTCGTTTCGATCCGCCAGCGCTTTCCGGGTCACGCCCGGCAAGCGGGATTCATGGCGGCGCAGTGCCAGGCTGCGGCAAACCACTTGGGCCGATACGTCGTCGTCGTGGACGACGATATCGACCCGACCGATCTCAACGAAGTGATTTGGGCGATCGGCACGAGATCGAATCCGGAGAAAGATATCGATATCATGCGCAACTCCTACTCGAGTCCGCTCGATCCGATCTATCCGGATCAAGGCAAGATCTTTTTTGGTTCGCGCGCCGTCATCGACGCGTGCAAACCCTATGACTGGATTCGTGATTTTCCGAAAGTCGTGCAGTCCAGCCAGGAAGAAAAACAGCAGGTGATCGACAAATGGCCGGAGATATTCAAATAGCCGGGCTACGGAGGAGAGATGGCTTGCAGAAAATTTCTTGCCGGCGTTGTTCTCGTGCTTGCGGTTCAGCGGGCCCATGCTGCCGAGCTGACGCCGATCAACTTCGTTTCTTCGGGTTCAGGTGGAATCGTCGAGGTGATCAGGTTCTCCCAAAAACAGGGCTTCTTCAAGAAACAAGGGCTCGACATGACCATGATCTACGTCCCGAGCGGTGTGCTGGCGGCGCAGACGGTGGTCTCCGGCTCCGCGCTGATCGCCAATAATTCCGTCAGCGACATATTGAATGCGATCGCCGCCGGCGCGCCGCTCAAGATCCTCACCGTGAACATCGACCGGTTCCAGCATCTGTTCGTCGCCCGGCCGGGCATCAACTCGCCGAAGGACATGAAGGGCAAAAAAGTCGCCGTCAGCCGCTACGGCGCTTTTTCCGACATCGAGACTCGGTTTCTTATCCGCCAGTGGGGCATGGATCCGGACCGAGACGTACAAATTCTTCAGATCGGTAATTCGGCGGCGCGCTCGGCGGCATTGATAAGCGGCGGCGTCGATGGCGCAGTGGTGACGCCCGCCTTTGTGCCGGTGGCAAGAAATGCAGGCCTCAACGTCATCTTCGATCTTGCGACGATCAAGACGAGATTCGCGAACATCGGCTTGATGGCGCAGGAAAAACTGATCCGCGAACAACCGCGGCTCGTTAAGGCCGCGGTCGCCGGACTTGTGTATGGAATCAAATACTGGAAGACCAATCCGGAGGCGGCCAAGGCTTATCTGAAACAGATCCACAAAGTCTCCGCCGCGGATCTCGACAGCATCTACGAGGATGGCAGCAAGAACGTCCGCTCCGAGCCAACGCCCGATTTAGACGGCATCCAGACCGCCTGGGAAAGCATCCCGGACTTAAAGGCGCGCGGCCCGGTGGATTTTAGAAAGTTTGTCGAACCGCGCTTCATCGAAGAAGTGTTAAGGGAAATGAAATGAGTCTTGCCTGTAGCTCGAAGACTCGGGAGCGAAAATGAAAACCGATTTGCGATCCTGGCTAACTGATGTCGAAGCGCACGGCGAGCTCAAGACGGTCGACGGCGCCGACTGGAACAAGGAGATCGGCACCGTGGTCGAGCTTAATGCCAAGGCGCGCGGCCCGGCGTTGCTGTTCGACAAGATAAAAGATTATCCGGCGGGATTTCGTCTGCTCGCGGGCGCGATGTCGAGCGCCAAGCGCTTGTCCCTGACCTTGGGGATGCCGCTTGGTGTTGAAGGCTTGGACCTGATCCGCAGCATGAAGGACAAAATGCGCGGCTGGAGCGATGAGCTCGACGAGTTTCCACCGATGCCGGTCAAGGATGGAGCGATCTTTCAAAACGTCGATGAAGGGGAGCGGGTCAACCTGCTCAAGTTCCCCGCGCCGTTGTGGCACCACGATGATGGCGGGCGCTACATCGGCACCGGCTCGGTGGCGATCATGCGCGAGCGCAACGGCGATTGGGTCAATCTCGGCACCTACCGGGTGATGATTCATGACGAAAAGTCAGCGGGCATTTTTATTGCCCCGGGCCACCATGGCCGGATTATCATGGACAGCTATTGGAAGGCAGGAGAGCCCTGTCCGATTGCGATCTCTGCCGGCCACCATCCGGTGTTTCTCTTCGCCGGCTCTTTTTCTTTGCCGCCGCGCGTGCCCGAGTATAATTACGTCGGCTCGGTGTTGCACGAACGGATCCCTGTCGTCGCCGGACGCTTGACCGGTCTGCCGCTGCCGGCGTTCAGCGAAATCGTTCTCGAGGGTTTCCTCTATCCCAACGAGCTCAAGAGCGAAGGTAAGTTCGGCGAATGGCCGGGCTACTATGTCAGCGACGCCATGCCGGAACCGGTCATCCAAGTAAAGGCGGTTTACTATCGCAACGATCCGGTTATTTTAGGCGCGTGGCCGGGGCGGCCGCCGCACGACAGCACTTACCGCCATTCGATCATCAAATCGGCCAATCNNNCTTTGGGACTTGCTGGAGCGCGCCAGAATCGGCGGCATAACCGGCGTGTACCGGCCGGAGTCGGGCGGGGCAAATCTTCTGACCTTGGTCAGTCTCAAGCAGACCTACGACGGTCAGGCGCGCCAGGCGGCGATCGTCGCTTCGCAGCTCCTCCAGCCTTCTCACCCGACGCGTTACGTGATCGTCGTCGACGACGACATCGATGTCATGAACCTCGAAGATGTCATGTGGGCGGTGTGCACGCGCAGCGATCCGATCCGCTCGATCACGCTCCTCGACCACACGCGCGCGAATTTTCTCGATCCGATGGTGCGTTCGCGTTTCGATGAAAATGCCGGCCACACGAGCTCCTGCGCGGTGATCGACGCCTGCCGTCCATTTGCGCTGCGCGATCGCTTTCCCAAAGTGGCCGAATCGAGCGCGGAGTTCAAAAAACAGATCAGGGAAAAGTGGGCTGGAATCCTGAATCTTTAAACAACGGGAGTCAAGGCGATCGATGGCAAAATTCCGCGTGCTCGGCCGCGCGCTGCAGCGTGAAGACGGCCGGGGAAAAGTTACCGGAGAAGCTTATTTTACGGCCGACGTCATTCGCCCCGACATGCTCTGGGGCAAGATTCTGCGCAGCCCCTTGGCGCACGCGCGCATCGTCAGCATCGATACCAGTCGCGCGCGCAATCTTCCGGGCGTCAAGGCTGTCATCACCGCTCAAGACGTAAGTTCCAAGCTCACCGGCAGGACGCTCGCCGACCTGCCGATACTTGCGATCGAGCGAGTACGCTTTGTCGGCGACAAGGTGGCGGCGGTCGCCGCCATCGACAAAGACACGGCGGAAGAAGCGCTCACTCTGATCGATGTCGAGTATGAAGAGCTGCCGGCGGTCTTTGATCCTTTAGAAGCGCTAAAGCCCGGGGCGCCGTTGATCCATCCCGACTACGCTTCCTACGAAGCGCCGGAGACCAGGGCGCCCGACCTGCGCAATGTGCAGAGCATGCTGCGCGCGAAAAAGGGTGACATCGAAAAGGGCTTCAGCGAGTCCGACAAGATCTTCGAGCATACGTTCCAAACCCAGATGGTGCACCAGGGTTACATCGAGCCCTACGCCTGTTCGGTGGAGCTTGACGCCGAGGGGAGAATACTTGCTTGGGCATCGACCCAGTCGCCGTTCAGCGCGCGCGATCAAATGGCGCGCTTGCTGGACTTGCCGAAGGACCAAGTCATTCTTCATCCGATCGTGGTCGGCGGCTCCTTCGGCGGTAAAGATCATTTGATCGATATTCCGATCGCGTATTATCTCGCCCGGGCGGCCGGCAAACCCGTGCGCATCGTGCGCACTTACGGCGAGGAACTCCTGGCCTCGGCGCCGCGCCATCCCGCGATGATTTTCCTCCGCAGCGGCGTCAAGCGCGACGGCCGGTTGTGGGCGCGCGATGCGCGGGTGATTTATAACGGCGGCGCCTACGGCGCGTTCAAGCCCAGTCCGCCGGCGCACATGAGCGGCGCGCTCACCCAGGGCGGCGCCTACCAGGTGCCGCATACGCGCCTCGAGAGCCTGTGCGTTTACACCAACCAGGTGCCCGGCGGCTACATGCGCGCTTCCGGCGAGCTGCAAACGGTTTTCGCTGCGGAAACCCATATGGACATGATCGCCGCTGAGCTCGGTATCGATCCATTGGAGTTTAGATTTCTCAACGCCCTTTCGGAAGGCGACGGCAATTACAGCGGCTTTCAGTATCGCGATATAAAATGCCGCGAGGTGCTGGCGCGCGCCCGCGGCGCCTGGACCCAGCCGAAACTTGCGCCACTTAAGCCAGGTAATTCCGTGGGCCGAGGCATCGCGCTTTCTTGCCGGCATGTCGGGCAAGGGGAGTCGGAAGCCGAGGTCCTGCTCGGCACAGACGGCAACGTGCGACTGGTGGTCGGGATTATCGATCAGGGAGCCGGCGTGCACGTGATGCAAACGCAAGTCGTCGCCGAGATCCTCGGCATCAAGCCCGAGCGTGTCACGGTCGAAGTTCCGGACACGAACCACGCGCCGTTTCACGACGGCATCAAAGGACAGGGGGCAACCCACGTCACCGGGCAGGCCGCGTTACGCGCCACTCAGGCGCTGATTGAATCGATGAAGGCTCGGGCGGCCATTCACTGGGAAGCGGACCCGGCTGGAATCGAGTGGCGCGATGGGCGAGTGTGGTTGCGGGACGGAAAAAAGAGCCTGGACTTGAAGCAACTCGCCTCCCTCGCTCCAGGCGAGCCCGGGCGGGGCTTTGCTTATTACGACGGACGGATCCGGCCGCGCGAGCATATCTTTCAATCCGTGATCGCCGACGTGGAGGTAGATAAAGAGAGTGGTCAAGTTCAAGTAAGGCGGCTGAGCACCTTCCATGATGTCTCCGTCGTGATTAATTCGTTGACCCATCAGGGCCAAATCGAAGGCGGAATGCTGCAGGGTTTGGGCATGGCCGTTTGCGAAGAGATGCTCGTCGAAGACGGCTGCGTAACCACGCTCAGCCTGGGCGATTACAAGATCCCTACAGTCCGCGATTTGCCGGCACGCAAAACCACTCTGGTTAGCGGCGCTACCGAGGGGCCGGGACCGTTCAACGCCAAACCGGCCGCCGAGCATGCCATCACACCGATACCGCCCGCCATCGGCAACGCGGTCTTTAATGCCACCGGCGTGCGCCTGACGAGCCTGCCGATCTCGTGCGGAAAAGTTTACCAAAAGCTGCAGCGAAAACAGTAGCCGCCGAATTATTTGCCCGCCCGAAGTGACTATGGATAGATCATGAGCATGAGATTTCGCCGGCGCGATTCTTTTCCTCGTCCAAGACGGCCAGGCCTCCATCACCGGCCAAACCGTACACATGAACGGTGGTGCTGTCCTACTAATGAGGCGGCATTGGAAACAGCCGAACGTCACTATTCTGTCATTGAGATCTAATCGGATCTCTTTCCCAATCAGGCGGGATGACACACCGGGCGACCACCAGCCTGCAGAGGGCCGGGCACCACGAACCGCGGCGCTTCTATCGCGTTCAAAGCGCGCCGCTAATCGACCGACAAAGCAATGGCAAAGGTAAAAAATTCTGGTCTGCTTTCTTGCACTTAGAGATGCTACGAGAATCCCGAATCCTCGTGTCGGTGGCATTCCTTGTGTCGCAATATTCGATTGGCTCAATGTTATGTGTAGGGCAACTGGTGCCGTGAAACGGCAAATTATTACCGTTGCGCAAAGAGCCGCGTTACAGTTAGCACCAGCTAAGACGAGTGATCAATAACCGGCGCCAATCAGAGGCGCAAGTGTGGCTTGGCACCTGAGCTTCATCTGCCCAGCTTAACGGTGTGCGGGAACCCGCTTCAGTGGCGGGTGCCATTGGACTCCGTGGCTGCTTGCACTTTCTTCTTCGTGCGGAAATGACCGCACTCGCATTTGGCTTTGTTTTAAGTCTCTGATGGACCGGTCATGCGGTTGCTCAAAAACCCGGGGGTGCGTTTGCCGAAAAATCCAATATGCGCCGGAAACTATAAATGCAATAATGCCAAAATAAATCCAGAATCCCCAAAGCCAAATGGGATGCCAGCGTAACTGCGATTCTGCGCTAGCGATTTTTTTCTCCAAATCACTGCTTTTTCTTTCAAGCTTTCCAATCCGCTCATCTTTTTTGCTGAGTTCTTCTTCCAGCGTCTTACTCTCTACATACGCGTGAAGCGGCAGTTTCAGCTTCTGACCGATTTGGAGATTGCTCTCCAGAACCCCGGGATTGTGTTTTTTAATTTCTTCTTTGGGAATTTCGAGAGTCGTCGCAATGATGTCAAGATTGTCGCCGGACCGTACCTTCCATGTTTGACTCTCAGCAGCTGCTGACAGAGGTGAAGCAACAAAAAGAGAATAGAGAAAGAAAAGAAGAAAAAAAATTCTATCCATAACAGTCCCCTTTCTCGCAGCTAAAGACTGCGCGCATGCGAGTAGCGCATGATAAAAGACTAACACCCGCTCTAGGGTCCTGCTACGGCTTACGTGTTGATACTGAAAATCTTTTCAGGTGCAGCAGGATTGCGTGTCCTGGTGTCATATGTTTCGTTCTGATCGTGGATTAGAGCAGGTCACGCGAACCATTAGGGGTGATCCATGAACCATCGAGACAAATTTGAAAACCGACACGAGAAATTTTTGAAGCAAATGGAGAGGTATAAGCGCGATGCAGAGAAGATCGAAAAAAGGCCGAGAAGCATGGATTAGGGCGCAAGCAGAGTGGTTGCGGCAATCGCTCGGCATCACCAAACCGATCGAGTTAACCGCAGCATCGCAGGCGCAACTTAACGCAATCGGGCAATTTTTTCACGATCATTGTTTCGGGAGAGTAGCTGCGGTTCTGACCGATCGTGCATTGTTGGATCCATCGCTCAAGCCCTATGCGATCGTAGCCCGGTCTCTCCTTGAACGCATCGCCGAGATTGCACGCCACCATCCAATCAGCAATGTTGCCCTCGTTTTTGAGGAGTCCACGCGGACTGATGCACTCGCAGCTACGTTCTTCGAGGGATACCGCCTACAGATAGGACAAATGGGACAACCTGTTCGCCAGGTTTCAATTCAGAAGTTTCGGATGGCTAAGTCCTCTGGGGAGGCAATGCTAGAAGTCGCTGATTTCGTCATGCACACGGCCGGCAACGAGGCACGTAGGCGTATGGACGGGGCTGTGCCGTTGACCCTAGAATAATCAGCTTTTGTGAAATCACAGAGGCTAAACAAAATCCAACCTAGCTTCTTCATGTCGCTGCCAGCCACTGGCGCGACTGAACATGATGCTCGCCATAAGCTTGTAATCGATTTGATGAAGCAGTCGAATTCAAGCGGAAAGAGGATGTAACATCCTCGTGTCGTTGGGATTTGTTTGCGCTGGTCAGTAGTCTGCCCTTCGTAAATGAACACGAGAGGCGACAAATCAAGAATCAAAGATCTGGCCCCTTATTGACGAGTATCCTCCTTCGGGAACCCCCACGCGACAAATATCTTTGCCTCATAATCCTGGTACTTGCCAAAGTGGTTCCAATCTACGACCGATAGCTTCTTCCCCCGAGTCACTTGCTCCGTGGCTGAGCCGAGAGTAAAGACCGAAGCCCTAAGCGGCTCGTATTTGTCTATAATCTCCTGGCCCTCAGGAGAGGCCAGAAATTCAAGCCAGAGCAGAGCGGCATGGGGATGAGAAGCTGTATTGATGATAGCGCTGGTGTGCTCGACAATCCGAGTAGGGATCGGCTCAAGAACCCTGTAATTAAGGTTTCCAGTTGCGTCCTTGCTCATAGCCCTCTTAGCGGAACTGAAATTAGAGGCTAAGTATAGGGAATGCTCTCCGGCGGTCACAGCGGTATTAAGCCGGGTGGTGCCGCTGCCCCATACGGGCTGTTGGGCGGCTAGCTTACGCGCGAAATCCAGCGTTCTTTCCAGCCCCCAAGCAGGTACTAGCCCAGCTAAATGCAATGGCCGAATGTTCATGAGGAATTTTTTTCCTTTAAACTCGGGTTTCAAGAAATCGTCCCATGTGGCAGGCACTTTATCGTCCGAGATGAGCTTTCTATTGTAGAGTATGACCGACACGTTGCTCGTAATCGTTATCATGTTCCTCTCGACAGGGGAGACCATCCGGGGATCGATTTTGAGCACACCCTGCTTGGCCATGCCCAGAATATCGTGCTTCAGCAGATAAGGCGGATACTCCTGGGCGAAGTCGAGAGGTATATGGGTGACGTCCCACTCTTTAGCTTGGCCCGCCTTCATCTCCAAGATAAGCCTCTGATACGCGGCGCCGCCCGAGAGCTCGCCGCCGACCTGAACATCGGTAATGAACGGATACTTTTGCTTGAATGCATGGATCAACGGCTTAAAATTCTGCGGCTCCAGATTGCTACTGACTCCCAGTTTTTCCTCCTTCTTTGCCATCGTCACAATCTCTTCGTGCGTGGCAAAAAAACTGTACCCCTTGGTCTCAGCCTCCTTCTTGGCTTTCAGCAGCGGCGCCGGACTTGCCCCATCTCCGCGCTGGGGCACGAGCGCCAGGAATGAAAACAGAGTGAAACAGCCAACCGTTTTGGCAAGAACTGACAACCTCATCGCCCAACTCCTTTGCACTTTATTCAGTGCCCGATTTCCCGGGATCGGCATGCGATCGCTGACCACCTGATCCCGTTGGGACATAAACACGCATCCTTGATTTTTCTCGCGAGTCACAGGCGTTTACCGTCTTCATAAAATATCCACCGGTTTGTTTGCTCGCGGCTTTCTTCGAACGGCCCGAACACAGCAACCGACTTATTATTTAGTGCAACGGCGTAAACTGCGGTACTCACCGAAACGCATCTTCCCGATTCGGAGCCATATCTGCCCTGGCGGGAATGTCATCCACCACGTCAGTTGGGGGAGGACCGTTTTCCCAGTATGCTGATTGCGCTGAAATTGTGGCGTAGCTTTTCTATCGCCATGATATGATCTGGGCTTACGTTGCCGAGGTTCACGTTTGGACCAAACTGATCAATAAACAACTTCAGGTAACGCGACAACTCATCCCATGTGCCTACCGAACTAATCGGCACCTCGAGCATGATATTGTCTTTGCCAACCGCGACGAATACTTCCGCTAGCCTTTCAAGTCCTCTATTTTCTTTCAGCAACGATACAATCTCAGTGAACTCATATATGACTTTAAACGCTCCCGCGTTTAGGAGAGCTTGCATCCCACGGATCACGTCATCCGTGGGCGTGTAGTTTTTCGGCCCCCCTTCCCAACCAATATGCTTCTTCCCTACTTCGGCAAAAACCTTAAGGCCCCGGTCCTTCCCTTTCTGTATGACCTCCAACATTTTTGCCATCGCCAGCACAACACTCGACGCTTCGACGGCGCCGAATCCCAACTCTACAAGCTCATCCAAGCACACCTCTATGCAATCTTCTTTGATAGCTTTGCCGGCGACACCTCCCGGAGCGTAGGGCTCAATCCCATTCTCCTTCAAGAACGCGAGCTTCTTCACAACCGCATCACGGCGCTGAAGCTTCATCTCAGTACCCATTTTGTAATAGTCGATGTAATCTCCCCCCCAGCTCACAAGGTCCTGCAGCATGTTCATCCCTTCAATTGCAACTTGAACGGGCACCACCATATTCAGACCGGTGGTTCTCGGCTTCCTTGTCCTATCAGGAACGCTCAGCCAACTGAAGATGCTTTTGTCCTCTGCCATCCGTCCTCCTTTTGATTAAAGAAAAGTCGGTCGCCGCCAAACCATCTATCCCGACTTGTTCTCCGTTATTTGTCTGCCTTTGGGAAACCGTAGGCTGCAATTATCTGCGCCACATATTCCTCGACTTTGACGAAATGATCCCAGTCTACCACGGATAGCCTCTTCCCCCGGGTCGCCTGGGCTATTCCCGAGTTGGGAGTGAACACCGAGGCCTTGAGCGGCTCGTATTTGTCGATGATCTCCTGGCCCTCGGGAGAGGCGAGAAATTCTAGCCACAGGAGAGCGGCATGAGGATGATCCGCCGCCTTGAGAGTAGCCATCGCACCGTTAACATTCCGCACAGGAGCGGGCTCTATGATCTTGTACTTGAGGTTCCCCGTTGGGTCCTTACCCATCGCTCTGTTAATCGAGCCCAAATTTGTTCCGAGGTAGAGGGAATACTCCCCGACGGCCACAGCGGTGGTGGTTCTGGTGGCGCCTCTAGTCCATATCGGATCCTGCGCGGCGAGCTTCCGGGCAAAATCCAACGTCTTTTCCAACCCCCACGCAGGGGCCAGGCCGGCCACCTGGATGGGCCGAACATCGGTGACGAATTTTCTTCCCTTGAATTCCGGTTTCAAAAAATCCTCCCACTTGGCAGGAACCTTATCGTCCGAGATCAGCTTTCTGTTGTAGGGTACGACTGTTAGGGAGCTTGTAACGCTTACCATGTTCCTCTCGACGGGATGAACCATTCGTGGATCCATTTTGAGCACATTTTGCTTGGCCATGCCCACGATGTCATGCTTCATTAGGTAAGGTATGTATTCAGGGATAAAGTCGAGGTATGCAAAGGTAATGTCCCACCCCTTCGTTTGGCCCGACTTAATTTCCATAAGAATTCTTCGGTAAGCCTCCGGGCCGCCGGGGATCTCCTCAATCTGAATATCAGTGATAAAAGGATACTTCTGCTTAAATCCATTTATCAGCGGCTGGGAATTCGGCGGCTCTAGGCCTGTCATTACCCTGAGTTTTCCTTCCTTCTTTGCCCCGGCCACGATCTCGTCATGAGTGGTAAGAAAAATGTAACCCTTAGCCTCAGCGTCTTGCTTAGCTTTTAACAACGCCGGAGCCTGAGAAGCGCTAAAGGCAAAAGGACTCACGAAAAATGAGACTAGAATGAACGGCAAGGTAAGCTTCTTGAAGAAAAATGGTTTCACAGATCGCCTCCTAAACACTCTGATATATCCGACCAGAAATATATGCGGCGGATCTTACGCAATGCGGCGGGCTTAAGGCAAACGACAGAAGGGCAAAGTGCACGGGGCAAAGAGCTAAGCGCGGAAGAACCAAGGGCCGAGAATGGAGGATAAAAGATTGAGAATAGCGCTGAAAGCTACCTCGCCGAGCTGAGCCGCTATGTTCATCTAAACCCGATCAGGATCAATCCCCACAAAGGGAAAAGTGCTACCGAGCAATGGCGAATGCTGGAAAGATACCCCTGGAGCACATTTAGAGGCTATCTGGGCGTAAGCTGGCGGAAGCCATGGGTGAACTACGACGAAGTTTTGGCGCAAACCGGCGGTTCGTCGAGAAAGTACCGAGCATTTCTCCAAGACGCAATCGGTCAAGGCTACGCCACGCCGTGGGAGAAGCTCAAAGCGCAAGTGGTGTTGGCAAATGACGAGTTCGTCGCCAAGTTGAGCAAGAGCCTGGGGGGCGGTGGCTCGTTGCGCGAACAGCCATCGGCGAAGGCGATTGAAAAGCTAACGGCGGAGCAAGTGCTCAGAACGGTGGGCCGGTATCCAAAGATCAAGCCAGAGGAACTCGCCCGGCGGCGGACTCCGTTTCGTGATTATCGGGCGATGGCGATGGAGTTGATGTCGACCCCATGGACTGTCCCGCTGATCAATCTCTTATCGCGTAAACATGAATATGAGGCCGACTGTTTCGCCGCGCTCACGTTGCGGGACAGCAAGCCGATGGAAGAAGCGTTGGTCAATTTGACGATTAAGAATCTTTCCAATCTCACACCGCATCCCTGGTATTCGGCATACCACTATTCGCACCCCACTCGGACGGAACGGATTGAGGCGATTCGACAGTGCGCAGCGTAGTGATCTATTTTTTTTGATTGTGGTTGGCGTAACAAATGGTCGGAGCGAGTGGATTTAAACTCCACCCGTAAGAAAACCGGTGTTCTGCCGTTTAGAGAGCACGAGTATGAATTTCTCACGCGACTCACTGTTGACTGCATCCAAAAGAATCAAGGGATTATGGAACCCCACAGTTGATATCCGTTGGAAGTATGATGCCGATCAGCCCATGCTCTACCAGAAGGTTTCAGCCTTTTCGTTGCTTTTGAATAATTTGGCCGTGAGAAGTTTAACATCCGATCCGCCACATGCTAGACAATAGATAAAATCCCTGTCAGATTCCTATCGCTAAAGAAAGTTGCCCTCCATAGACCCCAACCAATTCGCCGCTGAAATAGTGCGCCTGTGCACGGAATGCTTTCGTGATGTATTTTCGCGGAAACTCGCTGGCTGAAAAATTTTCTTGCCGGAAAAAACCGATTCTTGTATAAGTAGCTTTAAATCCAATAGGGAGAAGGGAGACTATGCAAGGTATGGAGATGAATCGTGACGAAGAGATCCGTCAAGTTGCATACAAGCTTTGGCAAGAGGAAGGGTGTCCGGACGGATACGAAGTTAAGCACTGGCTGAAAGCCGAGACAATCTGGCTCGAAGAAGAGCGCCCGCAAGGCGAATCTAAACAGCCCAAGGCTATCAAGAAAAGAAAGAGCAGAAAAATTCTGGCCGCTGAACAGGAGCGGTAGTTTCCGTCTTTACAACGGGACCTTAGATCTTCCCCTCGCCAATCGGATCTGCCCGAGATTGACCCGATCGGCACCCTGAAGAATTCACTCGTCGTTACCCCAGCTTCCCCGTTAAGTCATTCTCCCTTGGAACGTTGACCAACTTCATGAAGATCTTTCATGAAGTATTCATGACTTGTTCGCTTCAATTGAACTGCTAAATGTCGGCATTGAAAAACTTGCCGCTTCCGGCAAGTTTTCCATTCTTGGAGAACCTTACAAAGGTCATAACCTGGAAAGTGTAAGCAGCCCAAAGAAGCCAACAGCTTACACGTCTATGTCGCACAAGCTGCAAAATTATCTGCGAACGTGTCGGAAACGCAATAGTCTATCGCAAGATGAGATGGCTTTTTTATTGGGTTGCCAGAGCGGAACGAAAGTCTCGCGTATGAGCGATTTGCAAGGAAGCCGACTCTCGCAACTGTTCCCGCCTACGAGTTAGTATGGCGTGCTCCCGCGCGCGAACTTTTTGCTGGAGTTTATCAACAGGTCGAGAAGAGGATTCTGAATCGGGCTCAGGTCCTGACCTGGAAATTAAGCCGAGCTACGCCTTCACCTATGGCGGCTCGAAAGCTTCAAATTTTAGAAGCGTTTACCTCCGGGTCAGGAATTGAGTCTGACATAAAGCATGAACTATCGACCAAACCGAGAGATCCGGGTGCTTGCGATTGACCCTTCGACACGAGGATTTGGTTATGCGGTGATTGAAGGGCGAGAAAGCTTGATCGATTGGGGCGTAAAGGAAACCAAGACTGATAAGAATAAGCGATCACTAAAAACTCATCGCGGACTTAATCGAGCAATATGAGCCGAGCATCTTGGTTCTTGAAAACTATGCCCGCAAAGGCTCGCGTCGCTGCCGTCGGGTAGCCCAGCTCATCGATGAAATTTCTAACCTCGCAAAGCAAAGTGCGCGTTAAAAGCGTTTCGAGAGCAGAACTGAAGCAGGCTTTCGCAGAGTCCGGCGCCGGAACAAAATATGAAATTGCAATGGCTATCGCGAATCGCTTCCCGGAACTTGCTCCGCGCCTAACGCGATTCAGGAAACCGTGGATGAGCGAGGATTATAGGATGAGTATCTTCGACGCGGTGGCGCTAGCAATTGCGTTCTTCCAGTTCCAAAAGAAAAAAGGGGCGCGCGCATAAGCGGCGCCCCGTACGCCATCGATGAAGGTTCTAAAGGACCGACCTCAACACCCACCCTGCGCTTAATGCAGGAGTCGCAGAGATTTTGTACAAGCCATTTCACTTCGCAATGTTGCGTGATCGTCTGCTAACCCATCTGCTGGCCTTATAGTGACCAATTCTGCTACGCCATCTCCTGTTACAATACTGCGATGAACCGATGGAGATTGTTGAAAAGATCGACGTAAATTTTCAAAGTCATTTCCGTTCGTAAAGTAAAAGTTGTGCAACGAATTCATTCGTAGCTAAAGGTTGCTTAGCGTCTTCTAAAAATGCTTACAATATTCTTCTAATATGATTCATCGCCGCACCAATGGCAAAGAAATCAGCAGATTACCGGATGAGCATTTTTAATGCGGTGGCGCTGGGTTTAACTTTCTTCTTTCAGTTTAAAAAATAACTGGACTAAATTTTTCATAAAATTTTGTTCGTTGAGGTTTTTTTCATTGACAGCAATTCTCTTTTTAGCTAAGCAGGTTTCGGAGACTCACAGACCCTTCCTATTCGAACAAGCTGCTGATCTTGGATAGATGGCTGGCTCGCGGGGTTGTACATCATCCTGCGTGCGGGAGGTTTATTTTTTCCAGGAATAAAACGGAAGTGCTTTTCTCTTAACTTTGACAAACAAAAGGAGGTAGCGGGTTATGACGAAGGGCGATCTAGTGGAGAAGGTGGCTAAAGCAGGACAGCTTAGCAAGAGAGCCGCAGAGTTTGCGGTGGATACGACATTTGAAACCATTGGCCGATCGATTAAAAAAGAAAAACGGTTTCAGTTTCCGGGATTCGGTACCTTCACTGTGCGCGGACGAAAAGCCAGAGAGGGAAGGAACCCCCAGAGCGGAGCTATCATTCACATCAAGGCAAGCCGGACTGTCGCGTTTAAGCCGGCCCCTTCTCTTAAGAAAGGGTTGTAAGAAAAAATTCGTTACTCCGTTTATCCGTTTAAAGGTGTGCCGGGCAGGGACCAGGATTGAGTCCTGGGTCCCAAGTAATCGAGAAAGCTTCCGGGCCTGTTGATAAGTCTGTGGATAAGTCGAACAACGGCCGGAGCCGAGAGGTGAAAGTGTATCTAAAACCTTGCCGCATAATTAATGGGCATAAGAAAATTATCTGGTAAGTGCCTTGGCTGTAAGGCTTCGAGCAGTGCTGGTGGTGTCTAGTGCTAGTGGCTGTAAGGGGTCAAGTCCGCTTTTTGCTTTTACTAGTGCTTCTTCAATCCTCCGAACTCTTCGGTGAAGGTCTTTCTCTTTTGCTACTCGCTCCTTCATCAGCAAATAGGCCGAGCTCACCGATGACGTTTTCCCTAGTCCTACCGTTTTGCCGATCTCTTCGTGCTTGTGTCCGCCCAATTGCCGGCCGAGATAAATCGCTACCATGCGCGCCTCGTTCTCCCCACCTCTCTTTCGCCGCTTCAGCTCTTCGACCGCCTTTCCATACCCCTGTGCCGTTGCCTCCACGATCTCGTCGAGAGACGGGCTAAAGAGCCGCCTCGATTCCGGCTTCTCTTCTTCCACGCGGGCCTTGTCCCCGAGCCTTTGTTTGACTCTTCCGATGAATTCCTTGCTCCCCAAGACCGGCTTCTGGTACGGGCCCTGGTAAAACTCCTCAACCTCTTCTTCGATCTCTTCATGCATGAATCTCTGATATTCTTTAAGTCCACCGAACCGTGACATGACCGAGCGCGTATCAAACCAGTGCGGGCATTGCTTTTTGTTCAAATACACCCAATGGCTGCTCCAACGGTACCGGTCTATGTCCGAGACCATGCCGGCGCCCAGGGGGTTTTTATGAATATAGCGGACCACCGATAGAAAATACTCTTCCGCATCGATGAGGATCGCTTTATACCGGCCGCGAAACAGCGGTCCATCACGATGATGGACCCGGTTAAACTTCTGCGTATAGATCCCATCGAGATGGCGCATCGGCCGCGACAAGACTCCCGTCGGGACCGACAGCAGGAGATGGTAGTGGTTATCCATCAGGCAATAGGCATAGATCTCAACCTTCCAGAGCCGGGCCATGTCGGCGATCAGATCGAGAAAAGTCTGCCGCCCTTTGTCTTCGATGAAGATATTACGGCGGGATTGGCCACGGTTCATGACGTGATAGTACGCGCCGCGGTATTCGATCCGTAGCGGTCTGGCCATGCCGAGCTTCTATTTGCTCTCCTGTCAATAGCTAAAAGCGGACTTGACCCCTTTGGCGCCTCGACCCCTTTGGCGCCTCAGATCGTCCGGCGCGGCGTCGCCGAGCAACGCGCGAGCCCGCTCCGCCATGGCATGCGCGATG
>VBKY01000189.1 GCA_005879255.1 Deltaproteobacteria bacterium | reverse complement strand
CCGAGTACCAGCGCTGCCCCCGCAAGCGGAATAAAGGTCATGTAACTGAGAACGTTATCCATCTTCTACATTCTCCCCAAACATCAGCTCCAATAGCGAATCTTGACGATGATGGCGACCACCACCGCGATTAAAATGCCGTAAAGATAACTGTTGATGTTGCCGGTCTGCACTCTGCGGAACTTATTGCCGATCCAAAAAGTAGTATTGGCAATCGCGTTGACGATGCCATCGATGATGTAGTTGTCAAACAGCCCGTTGAGCCAGGCAGCCAGTCGCGTCAGCGACGCGGAGCCATCCACGATCCCGTCGATAACATATTGATCGAAAAGCGAGCTGATGCGGGCGAGCAACAGCGTGCCGTTGACGAAAATCACTTGATAAATCTCATCGACATACCACTTGCGGTCAAACAAGCGATAAAAAAACCCGCCAGCGAGTTTCGCAAACGTCTCGGGGGAAAGCACGCCGCGGTAGTACATCAAGTAAGCGACCAAGAAGCCGAAAGCCGCGACAGAAATCGAGACAGCCATCAGACCCAACTCGAGGGCATGATTTGGCTGCTCTTCGACGTGGGCGCCCACAACCGGTTCGAGCCAATGGGCGAATTGGCTTCCGCCAAACACGCCGGGCAGCCCGATATAACCGGCAATCAGCGCGCCAATGGCCAAGACAACAAGCGGCAGGGTCATGACGCTGGGAGATTCATGCAGATGCTCTCGAGTGTGGTGATCGGCCCGGCAGTCGCCAAAGAAAACCATGAAGAGCTGGCGGAACATATAAAAGGCGGTCATGCCTGCCCCGATAACGGCTAAGAGCCAAATGAATTTGTTGCCGTGCGCGCTGGAGAAGGCCAACCAAAGGATTTCGTCTTTGGAGAAAAAGCCCGCGGTTAACGGCGTCCCCGCGATGGCGAGCACCGAGATGAAAAAGGTAATAAACGTTACCGGCATGTATTGCTTGAGTCCGCCCATCTTGCGCATGTCTTGTTCATGGTGCATCGCGTGGATCACGCTGCCGGCCCCGAGGAACAGACAGGCTTTGAAGAACGCGTGGGTCATCAGATGAAATATCGCCGCGGCGTAACCGCCGACGCCGACGCCGATGAACATGTAACCGAGCTGGCTGACCGTCGAATAGGCGAGAACTTTCTTGATGTCGTATTGAGTCAGCGCAATGGTCGCGGCGACCAGCGCCGTCGCGACGCCGATCACGGCGACGACATTGAGAGTGTCCGGCGCCATGGAAAAGAAAACGTTCATCCGCGCCGTCATGTAGACGCCGGCGGTCACCATGGTGGCCGCGTGGATCAGCGCGCTGACCGGCGTAGGGCCCGCCATGGCGTCCGGCAGCCAAACAAAAAGCGGTATCTGCGCCGACTTTCCGGTGGCGCCGACAAACAGAAAAAGCGTGGCAAGAGTCACGACCGGCATGCCCCAAATCATTTGGTCTTTAATCGTCGGCGCCCATTTCACCATTTCGCGAAACGTCAGCGAGCCATGACCCTGGGCATCGAGCGTCCAGAAAAGTAAAAACATGCCCAAGACAAAACCAAAATCACCGACCCGGTTGACGATGAACGCCTTGTTGCCGGCACGCGCGTTACTGTGATCGGTGTACCAAAAGCCGATGAGAGCGTAAGAGCACAGGCCCACGCCTTCCCAACCGACGAAGAGCAGCAGCAAACTGTCGCCCAGCACCAGCGTGAGCATCGCCGCCATGAACAGATTGAGGTAAGCAAAGAAACGCCAGAAGGCTTGGTCATCGTGCATATAGCCGGTGGCGTAGATATGAATGAGACCGCCGACGCCGGTAACGACGAGGATCATCACCGCCGATAACGGATCTACCATGAAAGCCATGTCGACTTTCAACGAGCCGAGATCGATCCACCGATAAAGGTTGTCGATGAGAAATCGCTTTTCCGGTTCGAGATTTTTGAGAAGGAAGAAAGCGTAGAGTGAGAGGCCGAAGGCAATGACGACCGGCGCGCAGGCGATAAAACTGATCGCGCCCTTGCCCATGCTCTTCTGGATCTTCGCCCCGACCAAGCCATTAACAATCGCACCGAGCAAAGGCAAGAAAACGATCCAGCGAATGAAATCGGTTTGTATCGGATTATCCATCTAGCCTAGAACCCCCAAAAACCGCACCCCGTTTTCGATTTTAAATTTTGGATTTTAGATTGCTCCAAATCCGTGCCTACCTTGAACTTTTGAACTATTGAACCCTGAACTACTCTCTCAGCGTCTCCGCCGCCTCCACATCGATCGTGTGAAAGAGCTGAAAAATCGCCAGAACGATGGCCAAGCCCACTGCGGCTTCGGCGGCGGCCAACATGATGACGAAAATCGCGTAGATCTGGCCGTCGGCATTGCCGCTGCCAAAATGTGAGAAGGCCACGTAGTTGACATTAGCGCTATTGAGAATCAACTCGACGCCCATGAGCACGCTGATCGCGTTGCGCCGAGTCAGAACCGTGAACAATCCAAGAGAAAAAAGAATTGCGCCGATGATGAGATACGAAGAGAGCTCGTTGGGCGACATGGCTACTCTTTGATTTCCTTCCGCGACAGCACCACCGCGCCGATCAGAGCCGCCAGCAAAACCAACGATGCCAGTTCGAACGGGAGCAAATAAGTATACAGGAAGAGATCGCCGATCTTGGCCGTCGTCGCGGCGTAAACCACTTCCTTGGCTTTAACCCACGGGGTTGCCGTGATGGTCTCGATCAAAAGATAGATGAGGGTGCCGACCACGATTAGAGCGGGAATTCTGCCCGAGGCGCGATTGGTAATCTGCACGTCGGTGATGCGATGCGTCAGCATGACCGCGAAGAGAATCAAAACCAGGATACCGCCGACGTAAATTAAGAGCTGCACGGCGGCGACGAAGTCGGCGCCGAGAAAGACGTAAAGCCCGGCAACACCCATAAAGGTCCCGAGCAAAGAAAACGCGGAATATATGATGTTCCGCGAAAAAGCTACCATCCCGGCGGAAACCACCGTGATGAGAGCGATTAGATAAAAAACCGCCGTCGCAACACTCATACTTTTTCTAACTGTTGGGATCGCGGAAGTTGAAGACGTTTTGGGTCACTTACCGGAAGATCCGACTCGAATCAAGGGGCGCGGTTTACTATTCGCTTGTGGCCTCGCTACGGCTGCTTTCCCTCCTCCGCTGCGGCTCCTCCTCCATCCGGAGTAGCAAACTCATCGAGATACTTCAGTCCGATATCGACCTTCGTCACGAGTTTCGGGTCCGTCTCTCCGCCCTTTTTCGGCTTGTAGAGATTCTGTGGTTGCGGCGCGAAGTGGCGCACCAGTCCGGCGGGATTGTAGCTCGCCCCTTCGAATTCCTGGGAATGGCGAATCGCTCCGGTCGGGCAGGCCTCGGAGCAGAGCCCGCAATACATACACTTGCAGACATCGATGTCGAAGTGGGTAAACTGGCGCTGCTTGGTTTCTTTATTCATTTCGATGCCGATCGTGATGCAGGTGATTGGACAGTCTCTTTCACAGGCCAGGCAGCCGGTGCAAATATCCATATCGACTTCGAGAATGCCTCGATATCGAAGCGGCAAGGTTTCCTGGATCGGCACCGGAATCTTGTCCGGATACTGGATCGTCATCGGCCGGCGCATGAGGTGTGAAAAGGTGATCGACATCCCCTCGAAGGTGGATGCAATCGCCTGGCAGATATCTTTTCCGTAGCTTACGACGCTCATAATGCCTCAATGGTTAAATATGCGGTTTCCAATATAACTCCGGCCTGGCGTGACGAATCTGAAACGCCACCCGGAGAAAGAAAATGATCGCGACGGCAATGGCAAATCCCAAAGTCGCCGCGCTGATGATGCGGCGCACATCATCCGGCACAAACAGAAAGCCAATGGTTCCCAGCATGCAAAGAAACGCCAGCGGCACCATATATTTCCAACAAAGCGCCATCAGCTGGTCGACGCGCACGCGTGGCAGCGTCGCGCGCACCCACATGGCGACGAACACCCACAGATAAGCTTTCAAGAAAAACGTGATGAACTGCGCGACGCCCAGCAGCACCGGACTGTTCTCGAAGATTGGCAACGGAGGAACTTGCCAGCCGCCAAGGAAGAGCGTGGTAGCAACCGAGCCGATGACATAGAGATTGCCCCACTCGGCAAAGAAGAAGAACAGAAAGCGCATGCCGCTGTATTCGGTCACGTAGCCGGCGACCAGCTCCGATTCTGCCTCAGGAATATCGAAAGGCGTCCGATTTCCCTCGGCGAGCGCGGCCGTGAAATAGAGAAAAAACGCCATGAATGTGAACGGATTATGGAACAGAAACCAGTCCCATGGGCCCCAGCCCTGGGCTTTGATGATTCCCTGCATGCTCATCGTGCCGGCCAAGAAGACAATCGTGAGTATGGCAAGGCCCGCGGGAATTTCGTAGCTGACGATCTGCGCCGCCGAGCGCATGCCGCCGAGCAAGGACCATTTGTTGTTGGACGCCCAGCCCGCCATAAGAATCCCGACCACGACGAGCGAGGTGACCCCTAGAATGTAAAAAATACCGATGTTCAAATCGGCCACGATCAGACTGGCACCGAAAGGAATCACCACAAAGGTGCAAAGAAAGCCCATGAAAACGACGTAGGGCGCCAGCGAGAAAAGTTTCGCGTCCGCCGCCGAGGGAATCAAATCTTCTTTGAGCAGGTTTTTGATGCCGTCGGCCAGCCACTGAAGAATTCCCTGCGGCCCGACCCGGTTGGGCCCAACGCGGGACTGCATGCGCGCCCATACGCGTCGCTCCAGCCAACTGGTCACTCCGGCGAGCGGAGCGACGAACGCTGAAAGCACCACGAACGCGGCGAGCACCATCGCGACGGCGTACACGAGTTCTCTGGGCACGCCGGCAAAGGCGCCGTTTTGAATAAGCTGGTCGAGATAAGCTTGCATGATTATCGTGACCGGGATTTAGCGGTCGATCTCCGGCGCATCGACATCGAGGCTACCGATCAAAGCGATCAGGTCCGCAACCATTATTCCTTTGCTCAGTTTGTCGATGATGCTCATTGCCGCAAAAGAGCCGGTGCGAATCCTCACACGATAGGGATACTCGCTGCCGTCGCTGACGACGTAAAAGCCCATGTCACCGCGCGGCGCTTCGACGCGGGCATAACACTCGCCTGCCGGCGGTCTAAATTTACGCGGCACCTTCGCGATCGCCGGGCCTTTGGGCATCATCTTGAGGCACTGGCGCAAAATCTTACAGCTCTCCTGCATCTCGCGAATGCGCACCCAGTAACGGTCGAAGCTATCGCCGAGTTTTCCCACATGCGCCGTGCCGATCGGAACGTCAAACTCCAATTCAGGATAGATCGAGTAAGGGATATCGCGACGAATATCCCACTTCACTCCCGAACCGCGCAGATTAGGCCCGACCAGATTATAGGAGAACGCCTCTTCTTTGGTGACGACCGCCACCCCAGCGAGCCGTTCGATGAAAATCTTGTTCCCGGAAAGTAGACGATTGAACTCATCGACAATCGGTTCGAAGTGGTCTAAGAATTCGACGATTTTCGTGCAGGTCTCAGGAAGAATATCGTAGCCCACGCCGCCGATGCGGATATAGTTGTAGGTTAGCCGCGCGCCGCAAATCTCTTCCATGAGATTATTGATCGTTTCGCGTTCGCGCAGGGCGTGCACGAACGGCGTCATGGCACCGATATCTTGACCGAAGGTCCCGACGGAAATTAGATGACTGGCGATGCGGTTAAGCTCGCACGCGATCACGCGGCAGAATTCCCCCCGACGAGTGACTTCGGTTTTCGCCAACTTTTCCGCCGCCAGGCAGAAAGCCTGATTGGCAAACATTGCGGCTAGATAGTCGGCGCGATCGGTATAGGGCACATAGCCATGATAGGTCACTTTCTCGCCGATCTTTTCGATCGAACGATGGAGGTACCCGACGTCGGGAATCGCCTCATTAATCACTTCGCCGTCGGTTTTGACCACGAAGCGCAGCACACCATGCGTGCTCGGGTGTTGCGGCCCCACGCTGATGGTCATCTCTTCGGCGAAAAAACCGGTTTCGGCTTGAGCGGTCTCGTTCATGACTATCCTATCGCAGCAGTTTTTCCACCAGCGGCGCGCGCTGCGTGCTGATGCCGTCGTATTCTTCTTCCTCGACGTAGTCCTTGCGCAGCGGGTATCCGACCCAATCTTCTGGCAGCATGATCCGCCTTAGATCGCTATGCCCCTCGAAAATGACACCGAACAGATCGTAAACCTCGCGCTCGAACCAGTTCGCGACCTTCCAGACCCCTTCGACCGTAGCGATTTTTGGATTGGCACGCGGCAGATCGACCTTGAGAACAATTTGATGATTATGCGAATAGGAGAACAGATGGTAAACGACTTGGATTTTCTCTTCTTTCGGCCAATCGAGCGCGGTCAAATCCGACAATATAGCGAAATTCAGACCAGCACTGTCACGCAGATATCGGCAGACCTCGACGATGGACGCACCATCCACCGACAAATAGGGCTCTAAAACCTCTCCCTTGAACTCGCTTACTTTGCCGGGAAATTGTTTCTCCAGAGCCGCGTAAATATCTTTCGCGTCCATCTTTGGTTTAGGCGTCGGCCGCTTCCTCCACGGGACGCGAGGGTTTAACCAGCCAACGCTCACGCATCATCTTATCTTGAATTCGCAGTAACCCCTCGGTGAGCGCCTCGGGCCGTGGCGGGCAGCCAGGGACGTAGACATCGACGGGAACAATTTTGTCGACCCCCTTGCAAACCGAATAAGCCAACTGGAAGAGCCCGCCGCAATTGGCACAGCTGCCCATCGAGATAACGTACTTTGGGTCGGGCATCTGATCGTAGAGTAGTTTGGTCCGCTTGGCCATTTTGTACGTAAGTGTGCCAGCGACGATCATAAGATCGGATTGCCGGGGCGTAGCTCGCGGCACCGCGCCGAACCGATCCAAATCGGCCCGTGGGCCGCCGGTTTGCATGAGCTCGATGGCGCAGCAGGCTAAGCCGAAAAGCATGTACCACTGCGACGAGGCTCGGCCCCAGTTCAAAATATCGTCCACTTTGGTCGTGAAAACTGTTTCGGGCAATGAATTTATTAACGGTTTCATCGCACATCTCCTAATCGCATTAGGCCTTAACCTTCTTCACCCATTCTAAATCACCTTTGGCCCATGCGTAAACCAAGCCAAGAAAGAGAATGCCGACGAAAACCAGCACCTCGATCAGGGCAAAAACCCCCACCCCACCTTCAACCCAACGACGGAAAACCGTAGCCACGGGAAAGATGAAAGCAATTTCAACCTCGAAAATGATAAAGATTAGCGCCACGATGTAAAAACGAATGTTGAAGTTCACCCATGCGCTACCCATTGAAGGCTCGCCGCACTCATAAGTGGACAGTTTTCGGGCCTGAGGATTCGCCGGTCGGAGCAGTTTCCCGATCAGCAGATTGACCCCCACAAACCCAAGTCCTAATGCCGTAAACACTAGGACATTAGCAAAGTCAAATAACATCGTAATTTTCCGTAATTACGGCAGAAGAAGGCTCTGTTTTCTTATAAACATAAAAGGACCATTTAATCAACCAGCAGTGGCGTAAGCATGGGCCAAGTTGGTTTGCCAACCCGCGCTTTTTTGCATAAAGTCACCACCAATTCCCGAGCCCGATTCCAGCTCTGCAGCAAGAGCTGACAAGCTTACGTACATGCAGGGAAATAAAGGGCATTCCTCAAGGAACAGATAGATCTCAGAAAATTTGTCAATGACTGCTTCGTCAAGGCAAAGTAGTAGCGGTTTCCGCGGCCGAATTCATTTGACCTTGAACCTTGAACGTTGAACTTTGAACCGATCGGAGGTCTTATGCGAATCGAAACCGAGCGTAAAATGAAACGCTGGCGCGAGCAGCGTTGGATTCTAGATCAAGTGATTCAAACCCGCGGCATCGACTGGGATCAGGGGCGAACCGGAAAGATTCTTCGCAATTGCGGTCCCGGCGTGCAAAATGATCTGCAGGAAGTTTGCCGGCGCATTCAGAAATTCGTCGACATCCCCCGCGAGTTTTCCCGCGCCGCCACGCGGCGCGAACAGCAGGGCCGCGAAGCCGAAGCCGCCGGCCATTTTCCCGAAGCGCGCGATCATTACTATATCGCCTCGTGTTTTTACACCAACGCCATGTGGGCGATCTACGAAGACGGTAATCCTCAGCGCGTTTACTGGCAGGAACAAAAACGCGTCTGCTACGACAAGTTCATTCAATATGCCGGCCGTCCCATCGAGCGGGTCGAGCTGCCCTACGAGGGGAAAAAGATCCAAGCGATTTTACATCTTCCGCCGAGCCGGAAAGCAGCGGAGAAAGTCCCCTGCGTCATGTACATCCCCGGCATGGACGGAGTGAAAGAAGACAACCCGGCGACCGGCGATCCGTTCATCGAGCGCGGCTTCGCGGTGCTCGCGATCGATGGCCCCGGGCAAGGCGAGACCCGCGAAGGCGGCGTCAAATGTACCGCGTCGAACTACGCCGACGCCGGCAAACTCGCCTGCGACTATTTGGTCAAACGCCCGGAGATCGATGCCAATCGCCTCGGCGTCATGGGCTCGAGCATGGGCTCCTATTGGGCGCCACGCGTGGTCGCCGAAGAAAAGCGTTTCAAAGCCTGCGCCGTCAGCGGCGTCTGCATGGAACCGGGCCAGTACGCGATCTTCAACATGTCATCGCCGTCGTTTAAGTTGAATTACATGTATATGTCCGGCTACGACGACGAAGCTGCTTTCGACGAATTCACCAAGACGCTGAGTCTCAAAGGCGTCACTTCGAAGATCACTTGTCCCTACATGGTCGTCGCCGGCGAGGATGATGAGCATTGCGATATGAAGTTTGTCTATGAACTGATGGGCGAAATTCCCGCGCCCAAACTTCTCTATGTGTTCGAAGGAGAGCGCCATTCCATCCGAAATCCGCGCGCGCGCTCGTTGGTGATCAACTGGCTCATCGACACGTTGCTCGATAAACCGTTCAAGGCGGAGATCGTCCGCATCGAAACCAGCGGCAGGGAAACGCGTCGCGGATGGTGATCCAAGCGAAGGTCGAGGACAGGTGATGGAGGATAGAGGATCGCCACCCTTGAACTTCGATTCTCTATCCTCGATCCTCCATCCTCGGTTGTTTTGCCGAAGGCATGTGTAGCCACAATGAAAATAGCCTATGGCGACCTGATCGGTGGAGTGAGCGGTGACATGTTCGTCGCGTCACTCATCGACCTCGGCCTGTCGCTGAACAAGCTCAAATCAGAACTTCAGAAAATCCCGACTCTCCAATTCGCACTTAAGGCCACGACGAAAACTGTCCATTCAATCCGCGCCACGCAACTTCACGTCATCTGTGCAAGGAAGGATTCACCTCGTTCGTGGAAACAGATCCGCGACCTGATCGAGCGCAGCAAACTCGATTCTGAAATCAAAAAAATTGGTGCCGACATCTTCACCCGCCTCGCCGAAGCGGAAGCGAAAATTCACGGTGTCGCGATCGAAAAGGTTCACTTTCATGAAGTCGGCGCGACCGATTCCATTGTCGACATCATGGCCGTTGCCATTGGCATCCATGAACTCGGAATCGATTCTTTTCACTTTTCGCGCATCCCTTTAGGGTGGGGGATTACGCGGTCCATGCACGGCCCTCTTCCGGTACCCGGGCCTGCTACGCTTGAGCTCCTCAAGGGACTACCCGTGTTCGGCGTCGATCTGGAAAGCGAAACCGTCACGCCGACCGGCGCGGCGATCGTGCGGACGCTGGGAAAGACTTTTGGCGCTCAACCGTACATGACCATTGAAAGAACGGGCTATGGAACCGGGCAAAAAGAATTTCCCAATCGCCCGAATCTTTTTCGATTGATCCTCGGCGACGACGACTCAGCTGGGGAGCAGGAACAAATGCTGGTGATCGAAACCAACATCGACGACATGAACCCGCAGCTTTACGATCATGTCATGGACCGCCTTTTCGAAGCCGGCGCGCGGGATGTCTTTCTTTCGTCCATTCAAATGAAAAAGAATCGGCCCGCGACTTTGCTCACGGTAATTTGCGAGCCATCGAGCGGCCAAAGCCTCGCTAAGATTATTTTTCAAGAAACGTCGACTATCGGCATTCGCTCTTACCCGGTGAGCCGGATGATTCTCAGACGAGAGTTTAAAAAGGTGAAAACCCGTTTCGGCGAAGTCACGGTGAAGATCGTCGAACAACCGGACGGCAGCAGAAGAGCAACGCCGGAATACGATGATCTCAAACGTATCGCCGCAGCCAGCAAACTTCCGATCAAGCAACTGCACGACGAGGTCATGCGCATCGTCGGCAAATAGCACTTCCGACTCGCTTCGAGAATGTTCGACGACCCATCCGACAACAACGACCAGCTCGCGTTACTGCCGCCCTGGGCATCGCTGCGTTACCGCGATTACAGTTTTTTCTTTCTTCTCTCACTCCTTGCTACGACCGCCCAGCAGATGCGCCAAGCCCAGAACTTCTATCAAGTTTACGAGCTGTCCGGTTCGGCTTTTCAGCTCGGGCTCACGGGACTGGCGCAAGGAATTTCTATTTTTGCACTTGGATTGTTCGGCGGAACCCTCGCTGATTTCCTCGATCGGAAAAAACTGCTCTTCATCACAATCTTCGGAAATCTGCTCGTCACCGTTACGCTAGGAGTCCTGACGCTGACTGGTTTTATTCAGGTCTGGCATATCCTGGTCGCCACCGCACTCACTTCAGCACTGAACATCGTCCTCAACCCGACCCGAATGGCGTTGCTTTCTCATCTCGTGCCGCGCTCCCATCTAAGTAACGCCGTATCGCTCAACTCCAGCGTGTCTCAGGGATCGCATTTGATCGGACCCATGCTGGGAGGATTGAGCCTAGCATGGACAAGCACGGGGAATGCCTATCTTTGCAACGCGCTATTTTACGTCCCAGCCGCCATCGTTATCTTTTTGCTGGAGCTTCCGCCAACCGACGAGGCATTGCGCGAAAAATTTTCTTTGGGGAGCCTCTTGGGTGGAGTGACGTTTCTTTTTTCCGAGCCGATCATCCTCGTATTGGTGATGCTGGATTTCATCGTTGCCGGCGTCGGATGCTACAGACCGCTGCTGCCGATCTTCGCCAAAGACATTCTTTTTGTCGGACCCGCCGGATTTGGCATGTTGTCGTCCGCTCCAGCGATCGGCGGCATCATCGGCACCGTCACGCTGCTCGCGCTCGGCGACGTGAAACGGAAAGGGCTTCTTGCTCTCTGGTCCTTCCTCGCCTACGCGTTGGCTATTGGAGTTTTCGCGATATCCACGAGCTTCCGGTTATCCCTTTTGTTGCTCGGCACGCTGGGCCTGACCAATTCGCTTCAAGCCGTCATGCGCCAAACCACCTTTCATCTAATCACACCCGATCACTTGCGCGGCCGAGCTTTTTCCGTCTTCAATATGTTTTCTCAAGGCTCCAATGCCGTCGGTGCCACCGAAGTCGGTTTCATGGCCGCGCTCCTCGGCGCGCCAGGCGCGCTGCTCTTCGGCGGCGCCGTGGGCGGACTTCTTACGCTGGGCTGCTGGATCATGATGCCGGGATTAAGAAGTTTCGGAGCCGAAATGCGCCGTCGTTAAGGAAACGATCCGGCCCATGGCGGAGCTGAATCGCTCCGCGCGGTTGAGAACGATAATGGGTTGAGGAATTCCGCGAACAAGAGATTCAATTCTTAAGCCAGCGCGAGGAATTTCTCGCATAAACCAAGCTAGCAGGTTGCTCAAAAAAGATTCGGAATGCAAATGATATCAAAACTCTCCCCGTTCGTTCCTTCGTCAAGCTCAGGACGGACTCTGAGCTGCGTCGAAGGACTCCGCGGAGTTTTTCAGCAGCTGCTAGTGATCGTATGCCAGTCGCCCAGTTTTGTCTCGACCCCCAGTACTCCCCGGTTTTTCTCGACGCTGGCTATTGGAGGAATCGCCCGAAGAAATCGTGAAGGTCATCAAGGCGCTGCTGACGAGCGTCGATTTCATCCGCGCCAACAAAGGGGAAATCCTCGGGTTCCTCGACAAAACCTGGGGCATAAAAAATCCCGTGGTGCGGGAAGGGTTCTATGCGGATATGCTCGGACTGTATAGCCGTACCGGGATCGTTTCCGATGATACGATCGCCAACGTGGTCCGCTTCACTCAAGCCACCCGTAAGACTCAGGAAGATATCTCGGTGTCCGATATCACCGAGGGTCGTTCGCAAAAAAAAGCCAACGAGGAATTGAAACGATAGATCGCACAAAAAAACAGCGCGAGAAGGCTTTGGGGCGCGCTTCTTCGTGACACTTGATTGGATCCTATGATCGTACCGACCGTTGACGAGATAGAACGGATCGCCCGGCTCGGCGATCCCATCATACGTAATCTACAGATCACGCAGTGCTACCATGAGATCTCTCAGTCCGTCGCCGTACTGAGCGGCTATTCCGCTAACTGGTCCACCTTTGCGACATGGGCCTCGAAACAAGCAGGACAAACCATCCGCCAGGAAGATCTGATCCGAGCCTTCGAGGAACGCTTTTATCTTTCAGCTGAGGTTTCAGCCGCTCTCGAGGACATTGCGAGCCATCTCAAGAGCATCGGTGCGAAATTGCCGGCTCACGTGCCCAGCGAGGCAATTCTTCGGGCACTCAATCCTACCGCAGCATTCAAGCACGCTGGCGATGCCGTTGCCCGAGGCAACAAGAAGGTCTTTGAGGAAATTGGCCGCGAGTTCGCCCGCTTTATTGACTTCTTTCGTGACGATGCCCATTTCGATCGTGACAAGGCGGCGCGCTTCTGTGCCGCGCTGCGTCCGGGGGAACCGCCGGACGGACAACGACTGCTGAGCGAAGCGTTCACGACATACTGCGAGGCTCGCTTCCAGACTGGCAAAGACAAAGTTGAGCTGATGTTGCTGGCTAATCTTTCCGCCGGCTTTCACGAGCAGATTCGCCTTCAACCCGAAATCGCCGAGGCGCTTAACGTATCGCTCGGTGATGCCGCAGCATTGAAGCGCAATTTTTTGATCCTTCTACTGCCGGATTTCTATATTCGTGCCCGCGGGGACGTGCTGCCGGATCACCGGTCGTATTTGGATGCCGTGTTTGCCCGGCTAACCCGAGAGGTAAACCGGCTGATTCGACAAGTCATTACCGATCATTTGATGGCGCTTCATCTGTCCGCTACAGAGGTGCTTCGCCTGGGACGAGATCTGCCGGGAACATTTCCACAAGCGCTGAAGCAGATCCGCAATGCGAGGCTGAGAGAAATGCTCGCGCGGGTTGACGTGACTCCGGATAGCTTGAATAAGAGCGGCGCGGAGGATTGGGCTGACTTCACCGATCGCATGCACTTCATCGCGGACTTCTTCCGTGTTTACCAGGAGCGCCAGTATCTGTTTGATGCACCATTTACGACCCAGCAGGTCGCGCTATTAAAGTCGGGCGTACGACCCGTTGGACGTCTGTGACGGTACGAATCGGTGACTGGGGTCGGGCTTTCTAATCTTGCGTATCTTTCAAAAATTCCAATTAAAACTTGGAAAGAATTATATACCGCTATCCTGATCGTTGAGGAAAAAAGGTGGCGATTTACTTTTGACATTCAACGTTGATCGACTGGCTCCAGTCGGACACCCCGGTGAATCAGTGCATTCGCAACTCCTTTTGCACTTCCCGTAGGAGCGTGAGGTCGCGCACTTGCGAAAGCGGAATCGGCTTATCGGTTCGCACAGTCGCTTTGCGTGACTCGATCGCGAACTCGAAGGTCTTGTCTGCGGTGCTGCCGTCGAGACTGAATGACGGGAGAATCGAGTCGTAGGAATCTCGCGCCACGTCGGCAGTTTGGTTCAACCACCGGCTCATAATCTGAATCGTATCTTCTTTACGTTCGTGCATGAATCGTAGCCCGCGCAAAACTGCGCGCAAAACTTTTTTTGTTTCTTCGTGATTGCTCTTGAGCCGTGAGTCCGTGACCGCCACGGCGGAAATCGGACTGCCGATCTTCAGATCCTTCGGGCCGCCGAGAACGTTGTATCCTTCCCGCGCGAGACGCACGGGGCCGGGCGGCACAGTGCAAATGGCGTCGACAAGACCCTTTTTTAGAATTTCCACGCGCACCGGTTCGTCTCCAGCGAAAGTGACGAACTGAACGTCTTTCACATCGAGCCCTTTGGCTTGAAGGATCGCTTCCGCCGCAAGGTGGTCGGAGCCGCCGATTCTTTTTGCGTGCCGATTCGCTTGCCGCGCAAGTCATTGATGGTTTTTATTTCCGGGCGTGCGACGAGACTATGCAGCGGCTTGTCGGTCAACACCGCGAGAATTTTGAACGGCATGCCCTGCATGGCGCTGCCGATAATGTTGCCGAAGCTTAACGTGAAATGGACTTCGCCGCTCATGAGCGCTGGAACTGTGACCTGGCTGCGCATTTGGATCAGCAGCGGCTCCAAATTCTCATCTTTGAAGAATCCTTTTGCCGCCGCCACCTGCGCCGGCAGGAATGCGTAGCTCCGGCTACTGTACGATATGACGACTTTGTCGGCGGCTTGAACCGACCGGTTCACACCGAAATAGAAAATCGCGGCAACGATCGCAATCAAGGCTCCAATTTTCATCAGTGCTTTCAGTTAGCGCGCAGTCATGCAAGTCGTGTCACTGGCGTAGCAGGGCCGACACCATCGTTCGAAGGTCGAATTCCGCCTCGAACACATCCAAAGGAAATGTTTCTCCTACCTGCGCCGTTTCAATAAATGGCAATTCGCCCAAGCATTGAAATCCGGTCAAGCCGGACAAGACCTCGCGATTGGTCTCGGCGGCAAGCGACCTTTCGTTTGAGATGCGATTGAGCACGTAGCCGAGCACGCTCAAACCTTTGCAGCTTGCGTGCTCTAACGTAAGCAGCAGATGATTGATAGCTCCGAGTTTATTCGCCGCTACCACAATGACGGGAAGATTCAACACGTGGGCGAAGTCGGCATAGGTGTAGCTCGGCAAGAGCGGCACCATTAAACCCCCTGCACCCTCGACCAACGTAATGTCATGCCTCGTGCTAATCTCTTGATAAACGTTGAGCAGATGATCGACATCGATCTTCACCCCGGCTCGCTCAGCGGCGATACTCGGTGCTAGCGGCTCGCGCAATCGGTAGGGGCAAATGGCGGCGATGGGCTCGCCGCAGTGCGAGGCCTCTTTCAAGAGTCTTGCGTCCTCCGGGATCAGTTCCCCATCGATTTCTTGGCAACCGGTTTCCACCGGCTTCATAA
This sequence comes from Deltaproteobacteria bacterium, assembly GCA_005879255.1. Next base: position 13,619 of record VBKY01000189.1, on the reverse strand, counting down.
CACCGACGCGGTAGCCAACGTCACAGAGCAGCGCGGCCAAGCTTGCAGTGACGACGGTCTTGCCAACGTCGGTATCCGTGCCAGTGATAAGAATACCGCTACCCATCAAAACCCCAACCTCGACGAACGAAGGTCGAGGATCGGAGATCGAGAATGGAGGATCGATCCGCCATCCTCAATTCTCCATGCTTTCCTCGAACACGTAAGAACGCGGTCCATTTTGGTCAATCCGCCGTCGCCGTACGGATGCAGTTAAGAGTGACATCGACCAGCACTGCGAGCTCATCGTCGGAAATGCTCAACGGCGGCATGAGAACAATGACATCGCCCAGGGGGCGAATCATGACGCTGTGATTGCGCGCTTCACGAATGACTTTGTGACCCATCCTTAGCTCCGGCGCGTAGCTCTTGCGCCGGCTTTTGTCCTCGACCAATTCGATGCCGATCATGTATCCCCAATGGCGTACGTCACTCACATGCGGATGCGTGAAAAAATCTTCGGACAATCGTTTCTGCAAGTACTCGATTCGCGACTGCATCTTTTCCAGGATATCTTCCTTTTCAAACAGTTCCAGGCTCGCGATTGCCGCAGCGCAACCGAGCGGATTGCCGGTGTAGGTGTGGCCGTGGAAAAAAGTTTTGAATTCTTTGTACTCGCCCAGGAACGCCGAAAATATTTCTTCTGTTGTCAATGTCGCCGCGAGCGGCAAATAGCCGCCGGTGATGCCCTTGGCCAAGCAAAGAATGTCCGGCGTCACTCCGGCGTGTTCGCAAGCAAACATTTTTCCTGTGCGGCCGAAGCCCGTGGCCACTTCATCGAGAATGAAAAGAATACCGTGCCGCCGGCAGATTTCGCCGAGCGCATGGACGTAGCCCGCCGGCTGCGCCCACATCCCCGCCGCGCCTTGCATCAGCGGCTCCATGACCAGGCTGGCTAGATTACTTTCATTCTGAGAAAGTTTCTTCTGGGCATCTTTGATGGCAGCTTCAAGAGCCTGATCTTCGCTCATTCCCTGGTAATAGCGGAATACATGAGGCGGCGTGAGTCGCAGTACGGGAAAGAGTAGATCCTTGTAAAATCGGTGAAAAGTTTCGGAATAGCCCATGCTCATCGAGCCCACGGTGTCACCGTGGTACGATTCCGCGAGTGAAGCGATCTGCGTCCGCCTGCCTTCGCCCTTGAGTTGCCAATATTGAATCGCCATTTTCAGGGCGATCTCGACCGCGGTCGCGCCATTGTCCGAATAGAAAACCCGCTTCAAACTCTTGGGCGCGATCTCCACCAATTTTTGCGCGAGTTGAATACCGGGCACATGGCTGACTCCGAGAAATGTCGAATGAGCGATGCGGTCCAGCTGTTCTTTGATCGCCTCATCGATTTCTTTCTTTCGATGTCCGTGGACATTGCACCAGAGCGACGAAACGCCGTCCAAGTACTTCCGACCTTGGACATCGATCAAGTAATGGCCGTCGCCCCGGCTGATAATGCATGGCTCTTCGCCCATCCACTCCTGCATCTGCGTGAACGGGTGCCAAAGATAACTGTGGTCGAGCTGCCTTAGCTTTTCGTAATACGTCGTCATGTCTTTTTTTTTGCATTCACCGCGGATCCGCCAAAGGACGGATCAGCCACAACTTTTAAGGCTGAGACGCTGAGGACGCCGAGGTGAGAGTCTAAAATTAATAATCTCTGCGTGCTCTGTGCCTCTGCGGTGAATCCCATTCTCCCCGTTGATTGGGGCTCGCCGCGCTAGGCAAATTAATTCTAACTCGTAAGCGCAATCACGGCCCTTTCACGTCCCGGAACACTTTTAAAGCGCGATCGATGTGTTCCCGGGTGTGCGTAGACATGAGCGTGATCCGCAGGCGCGATGTTCCGGGCGGCACCGTCGGCGGGCGAATGCCCTGGGCAAAAATTCCTTGCGCCAACAAGCGCTCGGAGAACTGCATGCACTTGCCGGCGTCGCCGACAATGAGCGGCAAAATCGGGCTCTCGCTAGCACCAGGCGTAAATCCCAACTCTCGCAATCCCTCTTTGAGCATTCGACAGTTATGCCATAGCGCTTCACGTCGCCCGGGTTCGCGTTCCACCAAATCGATCGCCGCAATCGCCATCGCCATGATCGCCGGCGGCAAAGATGTCGTAAAGATGAAACTGCGACAGCGGTTGATCAAAAGCTCGCGCACTGTGCGGCTGCCGGCGACATAGGCGCCGAATCCGCCGAGCGCTTTACCCAATGTGCCCATCTGCACCGCCACCCGCTCGCCCAAGCCTAACTTGGCGACGACACCCGCGCCATTCACTCCAAAAATGCCGGTCGCGTGTGCCTCATCGACCATCACCATCGCGTCATATTTCTCGGCGAGCTCGACAATTGCAATCAAAGGAGCTTCATCACCGTCCATGCTGAAGATCGACTCGGTGACAATCAACTTGCGCCCGGCGTTGGTAACCTGCTTAAGCCCGTCTTCAAGCTGATCGAGATCGCCATGGTCATAAACAATCGTCTTGGCGCGTGACAAACGACATCCGTCGATGATGCTGGCGTGATTGAGCGCGTCGCTAAGAATCGCGTCGCCATCGCCGCTCAACGTTGAGATAATTCCCGTGTTCGCCTGGAAGCCGGAATTGAATACTAGCGCTGCTTCGGTCGCTTTGAACGCAGCGAGCCGGTTTTCCAATTCCTCATGTAAGGTCATGTTGCCGGAGATCAGACGAGAGGCGCCCGAGCCGCAGCCATAGCGGTCGATAGCCTTCTTTGCCGCCTCGGCAAGCGCCGGATGATTGGCGATGCCGAGGTAATTATTCGACGAAAAGTTGATGACCTCTCGGCCATCGAGCATTAAAGTCGGTCCCTGATCATTTTCTACAAGCCGCAAGCGGCGATACAGGGATGCCTGCTTTATCGCTTGCAATTCATCGTGGATAGTATCGGCGGCCATTTGTCGACTTACTTAGATATTATAGGGGCGGCGGCGGCGCAATACGGCGGGAACGCTGCACCAATAGAGTATGCGGTAAGATTCTGGTTGAGGCGGAATGAACAACCCCAGCAAGGTGCTGGATTATCACGAGGCCATCGGGAACTTTCCCCCAAGCGTCACCCCCGAATGTTTTAATCGGGGGTCCAGTCCCGAAATTCATCTGGATTCCCGCTAAAAGCATGCGGGAATGACGGACTTTGGCAGAGCTACCAACCACCAACGCAACAAGCTGCGAGGAACTGACGCCAAAGCGAGAACTTCAAGCAGCCGCGATGCTGCGCAGCTTGCGCTGCACTGTTTTCATTTCGGCCACGAACCGACGATATTCTTTTTCTTGCTCGTCTTTCTCGCGCAGCCTGTAGATCGACGAAGGATGGATAGTGATGAAGACCACCGCGCCGGAGTCAGTGTCGAAAAACTTTCCCCGCTCTTGCGTAATGCGGACGGTCCTTCCGACCATCGATAGCGCGGCTGTGGCGCCCAAGCACACGATAACCTTGGGATGAACGACTTCAATCTCTGCCTCCAGCCAAGGCTTACAGGCTACCACTTGCCGGATCGACGGTTTTTGGTGCAAGCGTCGCTTGCCGCGCTGGATCCATTTGAAATGCTTGACGGCGTTGGTGATATAGACCTCGTCGCGCGGAATACGCGCTTCGGCGAGGGCTTTGTCCAGAAGACGACCTGCCGGGCCGACGAACGGATGGCCCTGGCGATCTTCCATGTCGCCTGGCTGTTCACCAACGAGCATGACGCTTGCGTCTTTCGGCCCCTCGCCGAAAACCGTTTGGGTGGCGTTCTTGTACAGATCGCACCCTTTGCAAGAACGTGCAGCGGCCCGCAAGCTTTCGAGAGTATGCCGCTTGGGCAGGAATTCGGCAGCCGAGGTTTTTTGTAACGCCGCCATGAATAAAAATTAGCACTCATACTGACCCACAGCTAGATCGGCAGGCGCCGAGTCGGATAATTCACCGCGGATCCGCCAAAGGACGGATCAGCCGCAATTTTCAAGGCCGAAGCGCTGAGGACACGGAGGGGAGAGTTTAAAATTAATAATCTCTGCGTACTCTGTGCCTCTACGATGAATCCCATTCTCCCCTTTTGCTGTGGCTTGCTGCGCTAGACCGGAATCACGCGCGCGTCAAGACCAATGGCCAAAGCAAAAACTATTTTCGCCTGTCAGAGTTGCGGCTACCAGTCGCCCAAGTGGCTCGGCAAGTGCCCTGATTGCGGTCAGTGGAACACATTCGCCGAGGAGCGCTTTGAAAAAGCATCGACGCCGCGCGGCGAGCTCAGTCTTGGGACGAAAGAAGAACCCGCGCCGATTCATGAAATCGATACCTCTGAAGAAGGCCGCGTGCTCTGTGGCATCGGCGAATTTGATCGCGTGCTCGGCGGCGGACTCGTCCCCGGTTCGGTAATTCTCATCGGCGGCGATCCGGGCATCGGTAAATCGACGTTGCTCCTTCAGGCATTCGCCGCTGTCAGTCAAAACGGACTTACCTGTCTCTACGTGTCGGGCGAAGAATCGCCGCGGCAAATCAAAATGCGCGCCGAGCGGCTCGACATTGACGCGCCGAATTTGCTCGTGCTCAGCGAAACTTCGCTCGAACGCATTCTCGACCACATCAAGAAGATCAAGCCCGGCTTGCTGGTGATCGATTCCGTCCAGACGATCTTTTCGTCAGCGATACCTTCGGCACACGGCAGCATCACTCAAGTACGAGAAGCTTCCGGTTCGATCATTGTTCTGGCAAAAAAAACCCGCCTGACAACCTTCCTGATCGGCCATGTGACTAAAGATGGCGCCATCGCCGGGCCGCGTTTGCTCGAACATATGGTCGACACGGTGCTCTATTTCGAAGGCGAGCGCGGCCACAGCTTTCGCATTCTGCGCGCGGTAAAGAATCGCTTCGGCTCGACCAATGAGATCGGCGTTTTCGAAATGAAGGAAGCGGGACTGAAAGAAGTCAGTAACCCCTCCGAAATCTTTCTAATGGAAAGGCCACTGCAAGTTGCCGGTTCCGCGGTCGTTTGCAGTATGGAAGGTACGCGGCCGATCCTGGTGGAGCTGCAGGCGCTCGTCAGCCGATCATTCTTGGCCGTACCGCGGCGAACCACGATTGGGGTCGATCACAATCGCGTCGCGCTTCTCGTTGAGGTCTTAGAAAAAAAGATGGGCGCTAAATTTTTCGACCAGGATATATTCGTCAACGTCGCCGGTGGCGTCCACGTCGACGAGCCCGCTGTCGATCTCGGCATTGTTGCGGCGGTGGCGTCCAGCAGCCGGGAAGAGGCACTCGATCCCAGGACGGTATTTTTTGGCGAAGTCGGCCTGGCCGGAGAGATTCGCGGCATCTCACAAGCGGAGGCGCGTGTCAAAGAAGCGGGGAAACTTGGCTTCGAGCGCTGCATCCTGCCGGCGAGTAATTGTGCTCAATTGAAGCACATCAAACACCCTCAGCTTTGCGGCGTCGCCTCATTAAATGAGTGCTGGAAGTTGCTCTTTAATTAGCTGCCGAGCTCTCTTGAATCCAACTCAGCGGTTAGTTATCAATAATAGCTCCCGTGCCGGAGTGGTGGAATGGCAGACGCGCCGGACTCAAAATCCGGTAGGGGTAACCCTGTGGGGGTTCAAGTCCCCCCTCCGGCACCAAAGATCCACTGCTCCTCCTCCGAAACCCCACGTTAGAAGATCAGCTGGGTAAACAACCGACGCCGTCTAAACATTCTTTTAAAGCCGCTCCCACCATTCGTACGTACCGGCGAATGTAGGCGGCATGGTCACCGGGAATTTTTTTCAAGTCTATTTTGCCTTTAATATATTTAGGCCAGCCCCGTATCAGATCATCAGGGTGCGATTTTTCATTGACCAACATAATCACGTCTCCATCATAAGGCCGCGGGCGGTAACGGCTTAGGGTGTCGATATAGCCTTCTTGGACCCTCCTAAGTCGGCGCGAGTCTTTATCATCGATAACCGGAACCGGTAATCGAGCATTGGCAGCGATCTGAGGCGAATTCCTGAACAGCGCCTTCGACTTACTTAGGAAATAGGGCAATCGCGCGCCCCAGTTTAGGCGCTTAAGTTCCTTTAAATGGTGACGCAGCCCAACGTAATAACTCTCCTGCCAAGGAGTTAGGATTCGCCGGAGCCGGTACCGAAGGTAACCTGCGGTGCTCGGACACCCCGTATCCATTAGCGCAAGAAGTCCGACACGTTGTCCTTGGGATTGCAACTGACGCGCAATTTCGTAAGCGACGATACCACCGATGCATTCGGCCACAATAAAATAGGGACCCTCGGGTTGAAGTTCCCGCATTTCACTTAGATAATCCGTCGCCATCTCCTCCACGCTAGGATGAGCCAATTCAGTTCCGTCAGCGCTGCGTGCGCGCAGGCCGTAGAACGTGTACTTGTCGCCGACGAAATGAGTCAAACGAGCGTAGACGAGAAATTCATGATCACCGCCGACGCCACCGGGCAAAAAGAATATCGGTTGCTTGCCTTGGCCCGGTTTGAGCTCAATCAAATAGCGCCACGGAGAATTGGCTCGGCGATCGGTGGTAGCCCGCGATAGATCCGCGTCCAGGCTCCCCGCCAACCTGGCGACCGTCGGGCATTCGAAAAGGCGACGCACCGGTAATTCAATCTGAAGCTCTTTGCATACGTGGTCGATGAGCCTAATGCCCATGAGTGAGTGTCCACCAAGATCGAAGAAATTGTCATGGATGCTGACTCGCTCCACTCGCAGAACCTCGGCCCAGATTCCCGCCAACACCTGTTCGACGGCGGTCCTCGGCGCGACATAACCGGTTGGATCCTCTCTTCGATCCAAAACAGGCTCTGGTAACGCTCTCCGATCAAGCTTGCCGTTCGGCGTGAGCGGCAGCGAAGCCAAGAACACGAACGCCGTTGGGATCATGTACTCTGGAAGTTTTTCTTTGAGATAGAGCCGAAGGTGTTGTGAGTTGAGCTTGGTATTCGCATTGGCCACGATGTACGCCACGAGACATTTCTCGCCAACATCATTTACCCGCGCTATGACGGCAGACTCTCGTACTCCCGTGCACTGATTCAATGTTGATTCAATTTCGCCCGGCTAACTCGACGTTGCCGTCGGCTAAGTACCGGGCGAGATCTCCGGTCTTGTACAGGCGCTCGGCAACTTCTCCATCAAAGGAGTGAGTGATGAACTTCTCTGCCGTTAGTTCGGGATGGTTGAGATATCCCCGCGCCAAGCCATCGCCGCCGATGTAGAGTTCGCCGGCGACGCCGACAGGCACAGGCTTGACGTGACAGTCTAGGATGTAAAGCTGAGTGTTCGCGATGGGTCGACCGATGGGCACGGTGGTTGCCTCCCGTGCGACCTTTTCCCCCAAGTACCACGAAGCAAACGTCGTCGTCTCCGTCGGACCGTAGACATGTACGAGGCGCTCCGGTCCTCCTGTCTCCAACAATTCTCTTACCAGCTGTGGATTCACCGCTTCGCCGCCAAAGAGCAGGTGACGCAACTTGCCGAGCTCTGCAGGAATTCGTTCCACCATCTGGTTGAAGATTGCTGTGGTTAGAAAGAGCACGGTGATACCGTGTCGCTCAATCGAAGTTGAAAGTTCCTCCGGTGATAGCAACGCTTCTTTGGAAACAACCACGAGTCGCGCCCCGTTCAAAAGCGCGCCCCATATCTCAAAAGTCGCGGCATCAAATGAAATATTCGACGCCTGAGCCATCACATCGCTCGGGCTTAACCGCACGTAGTCGGTATTGATCACCAGCCGGATCACCGCTCGGTGCGGGATGGCAACTCCTTTGGGCTGGCCGCTGGACCCCGAGGTGTAAATCACGTAGGCAAGGTCTTCCGCTGACATGCCGGTGCCTGGATTCGCTTTCGCACACAGCGAAATCTCCGGCCAATCTCTGTCCAAACAGACGATTTTCGCCTTCTGTTTCGGCAATTGGTCAAGCAACGCTTCTTGAGTGATCAGGACCGTCAGTTGGGTGTCTTCGAGCATGAACGCGAGTCGCTCTTTTGGATAGTCGGGATCCAAGGGAACATAGGCAGCGCCGGCCTTGAGTATTCCCAACAGTCCAACGATCATTTCCAATGATCGGTCGACGCAAATCCCCACAAGCTTGCCCCGCCCAACTCCCGCTTCCTTCAAATACTGGGCGACTTGGTTGGCCCGCTGATTGAGCTCTTCGTAGGTGAGCCGGCGCCTCTCGAGGATGACCGCAACAGTATCGGGGGTCCGGTCTACTTGCGCCTCAAATAGACGATGAATGGAGGACTCTTTCGGATAGTCCGTTGTGGTATTGTTCCACTCGACCAATAGCTGATGATTTTCGGCTTCGCTCAGCAACGGCAGTTGGGTCAGCTTTTGATCGGGATTGGCGACTGCGGCTTCGAAGAGCGATTGAAAGTGCGACAACCAGCGACGAATCGTCGCGGCATCGAATAGATCGGTGTTGTAAAAGAACGAAAGTGTGAGCGAATTGTCTTTCTCGCCGACGAAAGCCGAAAGGTCGAACTTCGCGATTTCTGAGGACATCTCGACTCGGCTGACATTCAAGCCGTGCAGTCGCAACCCTGACTCAGAAGCATTGTGAAAAGCGAACATGACCTGGAAAAGCGGGGTTTGGCTGAGGGACCGGTCCGGGTTGAGCTCTTGGACGAGCTTTTCAAAAGGCAGGTCCTGATGTTCATAGGCATCCAAAGCGACCTTGCGCACACGAGCTAGAAGCTCTCTGAAAGTCGGCTCGCCGGAGAGGTCGGTTCGTAGGACCAGTGTGTTGACAAAGAAACCGATCAAATCTTCAGTTTCGCGTCGCGTGCGACCGGCGATGGGTGTTCCCACCGAAATGTCGTCTTGACCGGTATAGCGACAAAGAAACGCTTGGAAGGCGGCCAGGACCGACATGAAGAGGGTAACGCCCTCCTGACGGCTCAGGGTTTTTAGCTGAGCGACGACGGTCGAGGAGAGGGTGACGGAGTCTTTGGCGCCGCGGCAGGATTGAACCGCAGCTCTCGGGCGATCGGCGGGCAGCTTGAGCGCGGCAACACCTTCTAGGCGTTTTCGCCAAAAAGACAGCTGCGCTTCGAGCCTCTCGGCTTGAAGCGAGTCTCGTTGCCAAATGGCATAGTCAGCATATTGGATCGGCAGCTCGGGAAGAGCAGCGACGCCATCGTGTGAATAGACTGCATAGCAGGCGGCTATCTCGCGAAAAAGAACGGGTATGGACCATCCGTCGGAGATAATATGATGCATATTGATGATGAGAATCGATTCTTGATCGTCCATCCGCAGCACCGAAACGCGGAACAAAGGACCCTTGGCCAAATCAAAACACCGGGTCGTTTCCTCCGCCAAACGCCGGTGAAGTTCCTTGTCCCGATCTGGCTCTCGCAGCGACCGTAGATCGACGATCGACATGGCAGGCCCGACCGGAGCAATAATCTGCTTCGGCTCACCGTCGAGCAGCGAAAACGTCGTGCGCAGAGTTTCGTGTCGCCGCACGACTTCTTGGAAGCTCTTTTCCAGAGCGGTTACGTTAACCGATCCACTCAGACGAAGCGCCACGGGAATGTTATAGGCCGGACTATCGGGTTCCAAACGGTGCAAAAACCATAGCCGTTGTTGCGCGTACGACGTGGGGAACGCGTAAATCTCGTTGCCCGTGCCGTGGTCTGGATGGTTATTGTCCATGGCTAGCAAGGCGCCTTCTTGATCCTATCGGTCGGCCCTCACCCTGTATGAATCGCGCGAAACTCGCGCGATCGGCGGAGCGTCGCCAGCAGTATGACTGCTATCGGACTTTTCCACCGAGGCCGCGAGGCCGCCGATCGTCGGCGATTCGAAAAGGTCTCGCAATGGGATGTTGATGCTGAGGGCCTCTCGCAACCTGGACACCGCTTGGGTCGCCAACAGGGAGTGCCCGCCCAGTTCGAAGAAATTGTCATGAATGCCGACTCTCTCCAGCTTCAACACCTCCATCCATATTTTTGCCAGTAATTCTTCGACCGGTGTTCGCGGCGCCGCGAATGCTTCCGCCAATTCGGGCCGCCTGCCGTCCGGCGCCGGCAACGCGCGCCGATCGATTTTGCCGCTGGGCGTCAGCGGCAGTGAATCCACGAACACAAATACATTCGGGATCATGTACTCCGGAAGTTCTTCTTTGAGAAAGTCTCGCAGCTGTTGGGAAGTGACCTGCCGAGTCGCGCTTGTCACGATGTAGGCAACGAGACGAATTTCACCGGGGGTGTCCTCACGCGTCAATACGGCGCATTCTAGAACCTCGCCATGCCGGCACAACAAAGATTCGATCTCACCAGGTTCAACACGAAAGCCACGAACCTTGAGCTGTCTATCGGCGCGTCCGATAAACTGGAGGTTGCCATCCGCAAGGTATCTGGCGAGGTCGCCGGTTTTGTAAAGTCGAGCGCCCGGCTCGTCGTGAAACGGGTTTGCAATAAACTTTTCCCGGGTAAGCGCTTGGTCATTTACATAACCACGGGCAAGACCATCGCCGCCAATGTAGAGCTCTCCCGTCACACCCACCGGCACCGGCTGAAGATATTCGTCCAGAATATAAATCTTGCTATTGCCAATGGGGCGCCCGATCGGAGGCAGGTTGGGCCAATCGGTGGGATCGCTTTCCAATGAAAAGCATGTGACCACATGGCTTTCGGTCGGTCCGTATTGATTGTCAAGCCGACATCCCGGTAATCGAGCGAACAGCTCAGCAATCGATCCCGTGATCTGCAACTGTTCCCCAGCGGTAACAACCTCCCTCAGACAACCCGGCACGACACCGTCATTTCGCACCGCCTCCGCGAACTGCTGTAGGGTGACGAACGGCAAGAAGATTCTCTCTATTGCTTTTTCTTTCAGAAGGCGTAACAGCGCGTTGGGATCTCGCCGCTCAGCCTCACCGATCGTGACCAACGTTCCACCCGAGCAAAGAGTCGAAAAAATCTCCTGAAACGAGACATCGAAGCTCAGGGACGCGAACTGAAGAGTTTTCGCACCGCGCCCGCACATCGAGTTGTCGCTTTGCCATGATAAAAGATTGACGAGCGGGCGATGTTCCATGAGCACTGCCTTGGGCACGCCCGTGGACCCGGACGTGAACAGCACATAAGCCGCGTTACCAGGCGAAGACGTGCTGCCCAAGCTCTCCGGATTTTCCTGCGCGAGGAATTGATCGAGGCTATCCAGGCAATGGCAGAGCGATTTGTCCGAAGGAAGCCGTGCGAGAAGGCCGCTTTGAGTTAAGATGATTGAAGTCTTCGCTTGCTCGAGCATCAACGCCAACCGCTCAGCGGGGTATGATGGATCGAGCGGAAGATAAGCGCCGCCGGATTTTAGAATCCCGAGCAAGCCGACGATCATCTCCGTAGAACGTTCGAGACACAGGCCGACCATGGTGTCCGTCCCGACCCCATGTTTCTTGAGATAATGAGCCAGCTGATTGGAGCGGCGATTGAGCTCGCCATAAGTCATCTGCCGGTCTTCGAAAACAAGAGCTATGTCATCGGGGCTCCGCTCGGCCTGGATCTCGAAAAGCTCGTGCACGCAGAGATGTCTCAGATATTCTTTCCTTGTGTCGTTCCAGCTTACAACGACCCGATAATGATCGGCATCGTTCTGCAAGGGTAATTGCCGGATCGGTTGATCCGGATTGGATACGATGCCGCCGAGTAGAGTTTTGTATTGACCAAGCATTCGATCGATTGTGGAAGCATCGAAAAGATCGGTATCGTACTCCAAGGTTCCACCGATCCCGAGCTTGTTTTCGCGCAGCGACAATAGCAGATCGAACTTTGCTGTTTCGTCGTCAACGGCAACCCGACTCACTGTGATGCCGGTAAGCTCGAGTTCCCCCCTTGGGTCGTTCTGGAGCACGAACATCACTTGAAACAACGGTGAAATATTCAAGTCGCGCCGCGGGCTCAGATCTTCCACCAATTTTTCAAATGGCAGATCTTGATGTGCATAGGCTTCCAGGGCGACTTCTCGCATTCGGCGCAAGAAATGACGAAACGTCGGATTGCCTGAAAGATTACCGCGGAGTACCAGGGTATTCGCAAAGAAGCCGATCAGTCCTTCGATCTCGCGCACCGACCGGCCGGCGATGGGCGAGCCCACGGCAATGTCATCTTGTCCGCTGTATCGACCGAGCAATATTTGAAAGGCGGCCAAAAGCGTAATGTACAGGGTGGCATTCTCACTGCGACTCAAGCTCCAAAGTTTTTTCGTCAACGCCGCGTCAAGCTGCACTCGCGCTTTCGCGCCACGATAGCTTTGCACTTTGGGACGCGGCCGATCCGTGGGTAACGGTAAGACAGTCAGACTATCGAGCTGCTTTCGCCAGTAGGAGAGCTGGGCCTCGAGCAGATCGCCCTGTAACCAATCACGCTGCCAAACAGCATAATCGACATATTGGATCGGCAGTTCTTCCAGCCGCGAAAGCATTCCCGCAGCAAATGCCTCATAGAGCAGCGAAAGCTCTCGGAACAGCACTCCGACGGACCAGCCGTCCGAGACGATGTGATGCATGGTGAGCAGAAGCACATGATCATCGTTCGTCAGCGTAAGGAGCTTGGCCCGCAGCAGGGGTGCGCGGGCAAGATCAAAGGGGTTTCGCCGCTCTGCTTTGGCCTCGGCTCGAATTTTCAATTCTCTTTCCCCGTCCGAGAGTTCGCTGAGATCGATCCGGGCTAAGTTAACCGTCACTAACGGCAATATCTCCTGCACGGGTTGTCCATCGAAAGTGACAAAGCTCGTTCGCAGAACTTCGTGCCTTCGAACTATTTCGTTGATGGTCTGTTCCAGTGCCTTGATATCGAGAGGTCCCCTGAGTCGCCACGCACCGGGAACATTGTAAGCGACACTCTCCGGTTCGAGCTGATCGAGAAACCACAGCCGCTGTTGCGCAAATGATAGCGGAAGATGGCTTGCCGCAGTGACCGGACGAATGTTTGGGAGTCGATGGGCTTGAGGGCTGTAGCGCTCTTCTGAAATACGCGTCGCTAACCCGCTGATCGTCGGACTTTCAAAAAGCCGCCGCACGGGAATTTCCACATCGAGCGCGCTGCGAATCCTGGCGATGACCTGAGTGGCAAGCAGTGAATGTCCACCGAGTTCGAAGAAGTTGTCATGGATGCCGACTTTGTCCACCCGCAGGACCGCGCCGAAAATGTCGCACAATGTTTCGATTTCCGTGCGCGGTCCGACATAGCATTGGCCCAGCTCCGGCCGGCTTTGATCCGGCGACGGCAACGCAGCACGGTCAATCTTTCCGTTGGAAGTAAGCGGAAACGACTGCAGCCTGACAAAAGCGGCAGGAACCATGTAGTCGGGGAGCGCCGCGCTTAGCCGGCTTCGAAGCTCTTCCATGGCGAGTTCGTCGTCCGCCGCGAAGTACGCCACCAATCGCTTGTCACCGGGTATATCCTCTCGCGCGATCACCATCGCTTCTCTGACTTGAACATGCTGATTCAGTGCGGCCTCGATCTCGCCCAGTTCGATCCGATAACCGCGGATCTTGACCTGATCGTCAATTCGCCCCAGGTACTCCAATTCCCCGTTCGGTAGCCATCGCGCTAGATCTCCTGTCTTGTACAGTTTTGCTC
>VBKY01000188.1 GCA_005879255.1 Deltaproteobacteria bacterium | reverse complement strand
CTAATCATATTTATCTAAACTCAAATCGTCGTCTCACAAACGAGACACATACCAGCTCGCTTGCCTCGCTAAGAACCGTGGCACGACAGTTGCTCCAGCAGAGCGTACCCCAGCGTAACATCAACAGGAGGCATGCCGTGCAGCAAAAAAAAATCGTCCACGTGGTCGGCACCGGCACCATTGGCGAGCCGCTCATCGGATTGCTCGCCAGTTTCCGCAAAGAGTTAGGCATCTCTGAGGTGACCTTCCACAAGCGCACTCCCCTGTTGACAGATAAATCGAAAGTGCTCGCGCTGCAGAGTAAAGGCGCGGCTCTGGCCGTCGACGCGCAGGCAGCGACAAAGTTCACCTCGATGGGCATGAAACCGACCTACGACGCGCTGGAAGCCATCGACCGAGCCGCGGTGGTGATTGATTGCACGCCGGCCGGTAACGAAAATAAGCAAAAGCTCTATCTGCGCTACGGTCACAACGCTCACGGTTTCATTGCCCAGGGAAGTGAGTTTGGTTTCGGCAAAATGTATGCGCGCGGCATCAACGATCAAGCGCTGCGCCCCGGCGAGGACAAATTTCTTCAAGTAGTCAGCTGCAACACGCACAACCTGGCCGCGCTGGTGGACGCGATTGCATTGGGTCCGGAAAAGGAGAACAACTTGGAGCGCGGCACATTCGTGTGCATGCGCCGGGCCAGCGATATCAGCCAGGAAAACGAATATCTGCCGTCGCCGACAGTTAGCAAACATGACGATCGCAAATTTGGCACGCACCAGGCGCGCGACGCATTTCATTTGTTCGCTACCCTGGGATTGGATTTGGATCTGTATTCCTCGGCACTGCGAGTGAATACTCAATATATGCACGTCATCTATTTCAATCTGATGCTGCGGCGGGATGTGTCGGCTGAAGACGTGGAGCAAAGACTCCAGGCCAACGGCAGGGTCGCGTTGACTTATAAGGATCAAGCAAGCTTGGTTTTTTCCTTTGGCCGCGACCATGGATTATTCGGGCGCATCCTTAGCCAAACGGTCATTCCCATCCGCAGCATCTCGGTGAAGGGCGATCGCGAAGTGTTGGGTTTCAGTTTCACGCCGCAAGACGGCAACTCGTTGGTCTCGAGCGTCGCGGCGGCGGAGTGGTTTCTTTACCCTGAAGATTACAATCAGCGCTTGAAGTGCATCGAAAAATTTATTTTTCAGGAAATTTGACGCCTCGGCGAATCGCATAGATCCGTGGTCGAGGGTGCCGCCAGTACGGAACATCGCACCTAAGCTAATTTGGGAAGGAGAAAATAGGGTGTCTTTTATTGATTCATTACCACAGGAATCGTCGGCGAATCGAGCGGGCCAGCCGCAATACCGCACCACTGTCACAACCGCGAACCAAAACACAGCCGAGCACGCATTGCCGACTCTGATGATGCCAATCGGCATGTTGCTCGAGTTTTTTCCCTGTGCCGTGGCCCTTTGGAGCGTTGATCGGAATGAGTGCGCTTTTAACAGCGCAACAAAAACGCTCGTGGGTTATAGCGAAAACAATTTTTGCGCCGATCAAAACCTATGGCTCGATCGTATCGACCGTCGTGACCGAGAGACTTTTTTGTCATCGTGGAAAGCTTTGCGGAGCGGTGAACGAAAAATTTCCTGCCATTACCGTTTTACTCCGCAAGACCATGCCCGCAGCGTTACCTTGCAGGAAACCGCTGTGCTTCTTCCCGTCGGCGCCGCGGGAAAGGCAGCGGTTTTGAGCCACTATCAAACAAAAGCTGCGACCGGACGCCACTTGCGCGCGGGCCGGCGCGACGAGGCGCGCGTGCGCGGACTAATCCACCATATGGGCAATAGCGTGCAGGCGATCGTAGGTGAATTGGATCTATTGCATTTGACCTGCGCACTGCCGCAGCCAAGCTTCGACCACATCACGCAAGATGTCGAACGGCTAAATGATCTGATGGGCGAGCTCGCAGGTCTTTCTGAACGTGAGTCATTTACGTTTGCTTCGGAGCAGCGCGTCGAGGAAATCTCTTGAGCGATAGAGGAGACAACGATATGGGATCTATCGAGATTGATAATGATCGTCTTGCCGCAGGGAGCGAACGAGTCATCGAAAAAATTGATCTCCTTAAGGCGAACGGAGATCAACGACCGACAGAAATAGCATCGGCGACGCTGTCCCAATGGCTCGACGAAAAGGAAAAACAATTTCTCGCGCAAAGACTCGCGGACTGCGGTGGCAGCATCGGTTTGACCGCGAGGAGCTGCGGCATTGGACTGCGTAGCCTGTACCGCAAGATGCAAAAGTATGGACTGAACAAAAAACACTTCAGACAGAACCCAGCGCCGAGCAAACGGCTCGCGACATAAGAGAAACGGATTAGATTAACTACAAAGGGCATAAGCGGCACAAAAAAGATTTTCGCCCGGCCGCGACGGCCGGTCGAGTCTTCCCGTACACCATCACTCCAGCATTCTATCACTCCATAGGCTTTTCTCGCTTATCGTGTCCCGATTCTGCAGCATACTGGTTCCGATGTGTTTCGTTTTCGGGACACAATGATCTGGGCGTTTACTAAATCCATATACTTCCAATCGGGCATGTCTTTTGCGCACAGTTGTAAGCCGTCGCACAACCGCGACATTTTTGTGTTTTTGCGCCTTTTCTGAAATATATCCTCCTTAGAAAATTTGCCCGTAGTGGGCGCAGCTCGACCGGGACTAGTTTTTTATGTTGAAAATTGCAAAAAAGGTAGGGCGATGATGCGCCTGCGCGATGACGGCAAACGCTGTGGAATGGGGTCGAAAAGAGCTGTCGGCGCTAAGGGTATGCATGTATAATTAGCCGCCGTTTGATCAAAAAAAAATATTTACTCGGTAAGGAGATTGCCGCATGCAGGGAAGTCGAGAAATCGTCCAATCAGCGCGCCGCCGTGGGGGGCCGAAAACCAACGGCAAACTCAATCAGCCAAACGATCAGGAATATTCGGCGGAGTTAGGGCAGTTGATGAACGTCCTAGTGCAATACCGTAACGGCGATTTCTCGGCGCGCCTACCGCACACCTGGACCGGCGCCGTCGGCAAGATGGCGGACGTGATGAACGAAATTTTGACCGTCAGCGAGCGGCGCGCCAGGGAGACCGCGCGCATCTGCCGGGTGGTCGGTAAGGAAGGCAAGCTCAGTCGGCGATTTTCGCTCGCCGGTCTCGGCGGCGGCTGGGCCGATGAAATCGTTTCGCTCAACACTTTGATCGACGATCTCGTCTCGCCGACCACGGAAGTGACCCGGGCAGTCGGCGCCGTCGCCAAAGGCGACCTCGGCCAGTCCATGGCGCTCGAACGCGACGGGCGGCCGCTGGAAGGAGAGTTTCTGCGCGGCGCCAAATTACTAAATCGCATGATGGAACAGCTTTCCGTGTTCGCCTCGGAAGTGACCCGCGTCGCCCGCGAGGTCGGCACCGAAGGCAAGCTCGGCGGTCAGGCACAGGTGAAGGGCGTCAGCGGTGTCTGGAAAGACTTGACCGAAAGCGTCAATCAAATGGCGGGCAATCTCACCGCCCAGGTGCGTAACATCGCCGATGTCACGATTGCCGTTGCCAACGGCGACTTGTCGAAAAAAATCACCGTCGATGTGCGCGGTGAAATTCTCCAGCTCAAAGAAGCGATCAACACCATGGTGGACCAGCTGCGTTCCTTCGCCTCGGAAGTGACCCGGGTGGCGCGCGAGGTCGGTACCGACGGCAAGCTCGGCGGCCAGGCGATCGTACCGGGCGTCGCCGGCACGTGGAAAGACTTGACCGACTCGGTGAATGCGATGTGCGGCAACTTGACCGACCAAGTGCGCAATATCGCCCAGGTGACCACGGCGGTGGCGCGCGGTGACTTGTCACGCAAGATCACCGTCGACGTGCGCGGCGAAATTCTCGAGCTGAAAGACACTATCAACACGATGGTGGACCAGCTCAACGCCTTCGCCTCGGAAGTGACCCGGGTGGCGCGCGAGGTCGGTACCGACGGTAAGCTCGGCGGTCAGGCCCAGGTGCCGGGCGTCGGCGGCACGTGGAAAGACTTGACCGACAGCGTCAACTTCATGGCCGGCAATTTAACCGCGCAAGTGCGCAACATCGCCGAAGTCTCCACGGCGATCGCCGGCGGCGATCTATCGAAGAAGATTACGGTCAACGTCAGCGGCGAAATTCTCCAGCTCAAGGAAACCATCAACACGATGGTGGACCAGCTTAATGCCTTTGCCGGCGAAGTCACCCGCGTGGCGCGCGAAGTCGGCACCGAAGGGCGCCTCGGCGGCCAAGCACAAGTGCCCGGCGTTGGCGGCACATGGAAGGATCTGACCGACAGCGTCAATTTCATGGCCGGCAACCTGACGGCGCAGGTGCGCAATATCGCTCAAGTAACCACGGCAGTGGCGCGGGGCGATTTGTCGCGCAAGATCACCGTCGACGTGCGCGGCGAAATTCTCGAGCTGAAAGACACTATCAACACCATGGTGGACCAGCTCAACGCCTTCGCCTCGGAAGTGACCCGGGTGGCGCGTGAGGTCGGTACCGACGGCAAGCTCGGCGGTCAGGCCCAGGTGCCGGGCGTCGGCGGCACGTGGAAAGACTTGACCGACAGCGTCAACTTCATGGCCGGTAATTTAACCGCGCAAGTGCGTAACGTCGCCGAAGTCGCCACCGCGGTGGCGCGCGGTGATCTGTCGCGCAAAATCACTGTCGATGTGAAGGGCGAGATCCTCGAGCTCAAGGATACCCTGAACACGATGGTCGATCAGCTCAACTCCTTCGCCTCGGAAGTGACGCGGGTGGCGCGCGAGGTGGGCACCGACGGCAAGCTCGGCGGCCAAGCGCAAGTGCCGGGCGTGGCGGGCACGTGGAAGGACTTGACCGACAGCGTCAATTTCATGGCAGGTAATTTGACCGCGCAAGTGCGTAACATCGCCGAGGTGGCCACCGCCATCGCCAGTGGCGACTTGTCGCGCAAACCCTCAACACGATGGTCGAGCAGTTGCGTTCCTTCGCCGGCGAAGTGACGCGCGTGGCGCGCGAAGTCGGCACCGAAGGGCGGCTCGGCGGCCAGGCCAATGTGCCGGGCGTGGCGGGTACGTGGAAGGATCTGACCGACAACGTCAACTCCATGGCCGGCAACCTAACTGGCCAGGTGCGCAACATCGCCGAAGTCACCACCGCGGTGGCGCGCGGTGATCTATCGCGCAAAATTACCGTCGACGTGAAAGGCGAAATTCTCGAATTAAAAAACACCATCAACACGATGGTCGACCAGCTCAACTCCTTCGCCTCGGAAGTGACCCGGGTGGCGCGCGAAGTGGGCACCGAAGGCAAGCTCGGTGGCCAAGCCAACGTTACGGGTATCGCGGGGACCTGGAAGGATCTGACCGACAACGTCAACTCCATGGCCGGCAACCTAACCGGCCAGGTGCGCAACATCGCCGAGGTGGCCACCGCCATCGCCAGTGGCGACTTGTCGCGCAAAATCACCGTCGACGTGCGCGGCGAAATCCTCCAGCTCAAAGAAACCCTCAACACGATGGTCGAGCAGTTGCGTTCCTTCGCCGGCGAAGTGACCCGCGTAGCGCGTGAGGTCGGCACCGAAGGCCGACTCGGTGGCCAAGCCGTCGTGCCGGGTGTGAGCGGCACCTGGAAAGAGCTGACCGACAACGTCAATCTGCTCGCCGCCAATCTGACCACCCAGGTGCGCAATATCGCTGAAGTGACCACCGCCGTCGCGCGCGGTGATCTGTCGCGCAAGATCACCGTCGATGTCAAAGGCGAGATCCTCGAGCTCAAGATCACGATCAATACGATGGTCGACCAATTGAACGCGTTTGCCGGCGAAGTGAGTCGGGTGGCGCGCGAGGTGGGCACCGAAGGCAAGCTCGGCGGTCAAGCGCAAGTACCCGGGGTCGCCGGCACGTGGAAGGATTTGACCGACAACGTCAATGTCATGGCCGCCAACCTCACCGAACAGGTGCGCGGTATCGTCAAGGTCGTGACCGCGGTGGCCGACGGCGACCTGAAGCGCAAGCTCACAGTTAACGCCAAGGGTGAAGTGGCGGCGCTCGCCGAGACGATCAACAACATGACCGACACCCTGGCGACCTTCGCCGCTCAGGTCACCACGGTGGCACGCGAAGTCGGCGTCGAAGGACGTCTCGGCGGTCAAGCCAATGTTCCCGGCGCCGCGGGCACCTGGAAAGATCTCACCGGTAACGTGAACCTGCTGGCTGACAACCTGACTAACCAGGTGCGCGCCATTGCTGAAGTCGCTACAGCCGTGACCAAGGGCGACCTGACCAGGTCGATTCAAGTAGAAGCGCGCGGCGAGGTCGCTGAGCTGAAAGACAACATCAACACGATGATCGACAACCTGCGCCTAACCACGGAGCAGAATACGGAACAGGATTGGCTCAAGAGCAACCTAGCCCGCTTCACCGGCATGTTGCAGGGCCAGCGCGACCTCGTCGCGGTCGGTCAAATGCTGCTCTCGGAGTTGGTGCCACTGGTCAACGCGCACCAGGGACTGATTTACCAAATGGACGTCGACAACACGCATCTCAAGCTCCTGGCGAGCTATGCCAACGCCCACGAGAACGGTTATCCCGCGCGGCTCGCCCTCGGAGCCAGCTTCATCGGTCAATGCGCCTTGGAAAAACGCCGTATCCTGATCACCGATATGCCTTCCGATGTCGTGCCGATCGGCTCCGTTATGCTCAATGCTTTGCCGCGCAGCCTGGTCATCTTTCCGGTAATCTTTGAAGACCAGGTCAAAGCGGTTCTCATGCTAGCGTCAATCAAGGAATTCGTGCCGGGGCATCTGGCCTTTCTCGAACAACTCACCGCCAGCATCGGTATCGTGCTGAACAGCATCGAAGCGACCATGCAGACGGAAGGGCTGCTCAAACAATCCCAGCAGCTGGCCATCGAGTTGCAGACCCAACAAAAAGAACTGCAGCAAACCAACGAGCAGTTGGCACAAAAAGCCCAAGAGCTGGTCGAGCAGAACGTCGAAGTCGAGCGGAAAAACCAGGAGATCGAACAGGCGCGGCGCGCGTTAGAAGAAAAGGCGACCGAGCTGGCGCTGACCTCGAAGTATAAGTCCGAGTTTCTCGCCAACATGTCGCACGAGTTGCGCACGCCGCTCAACAGCATTTTGATTCTCGGCCAGCAGTTGAGCGAAAATCCTGATCATAATCTGGCGCCCAAGCAGGTCGAGTTCGCGCGCACGATCCACGCTGCCGGCAGCGATCTATTAAACCTGATCAGCGATATCCTCGACCTGTCGAAGATCGAGTCGGGGACCGTCACGGTGGAGCTCGAGGAGATCTTCTTCTCTAAACTGCTCGAGGTCACGGCGCGGCCGTTTCGCCACGAGGCCGAGAGCCGGCGGCTGTCCTTCAACGTCGACCTCGATCCAAGCCTGAGCAACAGCATGGTGACCGACTCCAAGCGTCTGCAGCAGGTGCTCAAGAACCTGCTTTCCAACGCCTTCAAGTTCACCATTCAGGGCGGCGTGCAGCTCAAGGTGGCGCGCTCGCAAGGTGGCTGGAGTTCCGATCATCCGGTGCTCCGGCAAGCGGCCGAAGTGGTGGTCTTCGAAGTTTCCGACAGCGGCATCGGCATTCCCTTCGAGAAGCAGCGGATTATTTTCGAAGCCTTCCAGCAAGCCGATGCCAGCACCAGCCGCAAGTACGGCGGCACGGGTCTCGGGCTGGCGATCAGCCGCGAGCTGGCGAGCCTGCTCGGCGGCGAAATCCGCCTAATCAGCACGCCGGGCCAGGGCAGCACGTTCACGCTCTATCTGCCGTTGAACTACAACGATTCGAGCTCGGCGATTGCGCGCAACGCGAGCGCCCCGGCGGCGGTCATCCCGGCGATTGCCGTGCCCGCTTTCGAGGAGCACATTCCTGACGACCGCGACGATATTCAGAAAGGCGATTTGGCGCTGCTCATCGTCGAAGACGATCCGCACTACGCGCGTGTGTTGCTCGGCCTGGCGCGGGAGAAAGGTTTCAAAGGGCTGATCGCCAACAGAGGCAAGCAAGCCCTGGAGCTCGCGCGCGAGTACCTGCCGGCGGCGATCACCTTGGATATTTTCCTGCCCGATATGCTCGGTTGGACGGTGCTGAATAACCTCAAGCTCGATCCCGCCACCCGGCACATTCCGGTGCAGATCATTTCATTGGAAGAGGAGCGCCAGCACGGCTTGGCTCACGGCGCTTTTTCGTACATGGTCAAGCCGGTGACCACCGACGCCATCGAAGCCTGCCTCGACCGGATTCACAGCTTCATCACGCCCCATCTCAAGCGCCTTCTGGTCGTGGAGGACAACGAAACCGAGAGCCAAAGCATCGTCGAGCTGTTGGCCCATGATGATCTCGAGATCGTCACCGTCGGCACCGGCGGCGCGGCGGTCCAAGCCTTGCTCAGTCAGCAGTTCGACTGCTGCGTGCTCGATTTGCGGCTGGCCGATATGAGCGGTTTCGAGCTGCTCGAGCGGATCAAAGCGGAGCCCAAGCTGGTCCATCTGCCCGTCGTGGTGTTCACCGGCAAGGATCTCGATCCCGAGGAAGAACGCCAGCTCAAGACCATGGCCAAGAGCATCGTGCTCAAAGGCGTGCAGTCGCCGGAGCGCTTGTTCGATGAAACCGCGCTGTTCCTCCATCGCACGGTGGCCAATTTGCCAGAGGCGAAACAAAAGATGCTCGCGCGCTTGCATGGCTCCAATGAAGTCCTGCGCGGGCGCAAAGTGCTGGTGGTGGACGACGACGCGCGAAATATCTTCGCGCTCGCGACGATTCTAGAAAATCAGGATCTTGAGGTCGTCAGCGCCACCAACGGGCGCCAGGCGATCGAGATCATCGAGTCGACACCGGATTTGAGCGTCATCTTGATGGATATCATGATGCCGGAGATGGACGGTTACGAGACCATGAGAGAAATTCGCAAGAATCCGCAATTTCGCTCGCTGCCGATTCTTGCACTGACGGCTAAAGCCATGAAAGGCGATCGAGAGAAATGTTTGGACGCGGGCGCTTCGGATTATGTCGCCAAGCCGGTCGATACCGATCAACTGTTATCAATGTTGCGCGTGTGGCTGTATCGGTAAAGACGGAGTTCAACGTTCAAGAGTTCAAGGTTCAGGGGGTTCAAGCTGTTCGATCGAACGGTGGTTGAACCAAGCAAGCGGCTGAACTAAAAATTTAGTTTCGGTGCCTGGAAGCTCAAATGAGCGACGGTGGAGAATCATTGGCGGCGACTGAAACGCACAGAGTAAATATCCTGCTCGTCGATGACGACGCGCGCAATCTGGACGTTCTGGACTCGGTTCTGGCCCGTCCGGACTATCGCTTGGTGCGGGCGCGCACCGCCAACGAAGCTCTGCTGGCCCTGGTTGGCGACGAGTTCGCCGTCATCGTGCTCGACATCCACATGCCGGACCTCGACGGCTTCAAGCTGGCGGAAATAATCAAGCAGCGCAAGCGCACCCAACATATTCCGATCATTTTCCTCACCGCCTATTATCAGGAAGACAAAGACGTGCTGCAGGGCTATGGCGCCGGGGCGGTGGATTATTTGAGCAAGCCGGTCAATCCGCTCATTCTCAAATCGAAAGTCGATGTGTTCGTCGATCTATTTCGCAAGACTCATGCGCTCACCAAGCTCAACCAGGCAATGGAGACGGAGATCGAGCAACGGGTCGAGCAGATCAGGGCTTCGCTGCGTGAGAAAGAGACGCTGCTCAAGGAAATCCATCATCGGGTCAAAAACAATCTGCAGGTGATCTCCAGTCTGCTCAGCCTGCAGTCCGACAAGCTTGCCGACACCACGGCACGCAAGCTGTTTCATGACGCCCGTGATCGCGTACGGTCGATGGCGCTGGTGCATGAGAAGCTTTACAACTCACACGACCTCGCGCGGGTCGAGCTGGGCGAGTACACGCGCAGCTTGATGGGCGACCTGCTGCAAGCGCACTCCGCGCTGGCGTCGAAGGTGCGCCTGCGCATCGAGCAGGACGCCGTATTTGTGCCTGTCGACGTGGCGATTCCGTGCGGGCTCATTCTCAACGAGCTCGCTACCAATGCTCTCAAACATGCTTTTCACGAGCGCGCCGAGGGCGAGATCACTATTGAGACCAAGCGTCTGGACGACGGGCGTATCCGTGTCGTGTTCTCCGACGACGGCCGCGGACTGCCGCCGGAGCTCGACTGGCGTAGCGCCGATACTCTCGGTTTGCGTCTGATACGCATGCTCGTCGAGCAGCTCGGCGGCGCATCGGAGCTGTGCAACGGCCAGGGCACGCGGTTTGAGCTAACCTTGAATGCTCGTTCTTACATCGATGATGGTCGAGGTGAGGGGCGGTGACGAAAACCAAAGTGTTAATCGTTGAAGACGAGGCGATTGTCGCCGCCGACCTCGCCAACAAACTCGAGCAACTGGGTTATCAGGTGATCGGCAGCGCAGCGAGCGGCGAGGAAGCCATCGCCATGGTAGGCGAGCAGCGCCCCGACATGGTGCTGATGGATATCAGGCTCAGAGGCGCTCTCGATGGCATCGACACAGCCGAGCACATGCGCCGCGCCCATGCCATTCCGGTCGTTTATCTTACCGCCCATTCCGACTCCGACACGCTTGCCAGAGCTCTCGGCACGGAGCCGTTCGGCTATATCCTCAAACCGTTTGTCGACCGCGAGTTAAAAACCCAGATCGAAATCGGCCTGTACAAACACCGCAGCGAGTTGGCTTTGCGCCAGAACGAAGAGCGCCTGCGCAAGCGCCAGGACGAGTTGGAGCGACTGAACCGGGAGCTGGAAGACATCAACCGCGGCATGGTGACGCTGTATGCGGAGCTCGACGAGAAGGCGAGAGAGCTCAGACACGGCGACGAGATGAAGACCCAGTTTCTGTCGAATATCAGCCACGAGTTTCGCACCCCGCTCAATTCGATTTTTGCCTTATCGAGCTTATTGATCGATCGGGTCGATGGAGAGTTGACCGCCGAGCAGGAGAAGCAGGTCGGATTCATCCGCAAAGCGGCCGACTCGCTGCTGGAGATGGTCAACGACTTGCTGGACTTAGCCAAGGTGCGGGCGGGAAAAATCGAGGTGCACGTAGTGGAATTCGACGCGGTTAATTTGTTCAGCGCGTTGCGCGGCATGTTCCGTTCCTTGCTCGTCAATGAAGCGGTCACATTGGTATTCGAAGATCCGGAGGGTTTCCCCTCGTTGTACACCGACGAGGGCAAGGTATCACAGATACTGCGCAATTTTATCTCCAACGCACTGAAGTTCACCGAGCGCGGCGAGGTACGGGTCACAGCGCGCTACGACGAAGACAGCGGCGCCGTGACATTTTCAGTTAGCGATACCGGGGTCGGGATTGCACGCGAAGATCAGGAGAGAATCTTCGAGGAATTTATTCAGTTAGCGAGTGCGGCGCACAACAACTTCAAGGGGACGGGATTGGGCTTACCGCTATGCCGCAAGCTGGCCGAGTTGTTGGGGGGGCGAATCGACTTGGAGAGCGAGGTGGGAGTGGGCTCGAAGTTTGCGCTGACGCTGCCGGCGCGCTACGTAACAGAGGATCAAGCAGAAGGTATTGAAGAGCCGGCGGTATTGACGGTAGAGGTGAATAACAACGCGGAGACGAAAAGATAGCCGAAATGGTTACTCCAATGAATCGGCCGCGGTCGAATAGTAATTCTAAAATAGCAGCGCGCCGAAACGGCCAACCGAAGCCCCAGGCTTTGGCAAAAACTCCGACCGGCATCAAAGGCCTTGACGAGATCACCGAGGGCGGGCTGCCGACCGGGCGTTCGACATTGATCACCGGCGGCGCGGGCTGCGGTAAAACGCTTTTCGGCATGGAGTTTCTGGTGCGCGGCGCGCGCGATTTTGGCGAGCCCGGTGTTTTCATGGCGTTCGAAGAAAACGCCGAGGAGCTGGCCGAGAACGTGCGCTCGCTCGGCTTCGATCTTTCCGAGATGATTCAGCGCAAACAACTGCTCATCGACGCCGTGCACATCCAGCGCAGCGAGATCGAAGAGACCGGCGAATACGACCTCGAAGGATTATTCATCCGTTTGAATCACGCCATCGATTCGATCGGCGCCAAGCGAATCGTGATCGACACCATCGAAGTGTTGTTCGCGTCGCTTTCCGCCAGCATCCTGCGTACCGAGTTGCGCCGGCTGTTTCAATGGCTCAAGAGCAAAGGCGTTACCGCGATCATCACCGCCGAGCGCGGCGAGGGCACGCTCACCCGTCAGGGCCTCGAGGAATACATCTCGGACTGCGTCATCCTGCTCGACCATCGCATCCACGACCAAGTTCTGACGCGCCGCTTGCGCGTGGTCAAGTACCGCGGCTCGAGCCACGGTACCAATGAATATCCGTTCCTGATCGACGCTCACGGCATCGCCGTGCTGCCGATCACGTCGCTCAGCTTGAATCATCCGGCGAGCACCGATCGCGTTTCCACAGGCGTCCCTCGACTCGATGCGATGCTCGGCGGCAAGGGCTATTATCGCGCCAGCAGCGTGTTGGTCTCCGGCACGGCGGGGGCAGGCAAGTCGAGCCTGGCGGCGCATTTTGTCGACGTCGCCTGCGCCCGCGGCGAGCGCGCGCTTTACCTGGCGCTGGAAGAGTCTCCAAGTCAGATCATGCGCAACATGCGCTCCATCGGTATCGATCTGGAGCGCTGGAGCAAAAGCGGCCGGCTCAGCTTTCACGCGGCGCGGCCGACGGTCTACGGTCTCGAAATGCACCTGGCGATCATTCACCGCTTGATTGACGAGACCAAGCCCAAGGTGCTGGTGGTCGATCCGGTGACTAATTTGAATGCCGTCGGTACCGATGTCGAAGTCAAGTCGACGCTCACGCGACTGATCGACCTGCTCAAAACGCGGGGTATCACGGCGCTTTTTACCAGTCTGACGGGCGACTACGCGCACGCTGAGCATTCCGAGATCGGCATCTCTTCGCTGATGGACACGTGGATCCTGTTGCGCAACTTGGAACACAACGGCGAGCGCAACCGCGGCCTGTACGTGCTCAAAGCGCGCGGCATGACACATTCGAATCAGATCCGAGAATTTATCCTCACCGACCACGGCGTCGATCTGATAAATGTTTATACCGGGCCGGGCGGTGTGCTGAGGGGCACGGCGCGGGTGGTGCAGGAAGCCAGAGAAAATGCCGAAGCCTTTCGGCGGCAAGCGGAAATCGCGCGCCGCCGGCGAGATCTCGCACATAAACGCGCCGCTCTGGAAGCGCGCTCGCGCGCCGAGCGCGAGCAGTTCGCCGCGTACGAGGAAGACGTGCTGAAGGAAATCGCCGAGTTGCGCATGCAGGACGAAACCGTGGCCCAGGGGCGTCTCGACGCGGCGCAGCTGCGCGACGGCAACGGCGGGGCGAAAATCAAGCGACGGCGTCCGCTCAGGGCGCGGGGAGGAAACGGTGAAGATCGCAAAGAACCATAACGACGCCATTGAAACTGCGGCGATGGCCGTCGCAGCCGACGATTCGCGTTACGAACTGCGACTCTACGTCGCCGGGCAGACGCCCAAGTCGCTCACCGCTTTCGCCAACTTAAAAAAAATATGCGAGGAGCATCTCGCCGGCCGCTATCGGATCGAGATCATCGATCTCTTGGAGCAGCCGCAGCTCGCCGCGGGGGACCAGATTCTGGCGATCCCGACGTTGGTGCGGCAATTACCGCAGCCGTTAAAAAAAATTATCGGCGACCTGTCCAATACCGAGCGGGTATTGGTGGGCTTGGATCTGCGCCCGGCGCGCTCAGGGATGAGAACACGATGATTTGTGTTGGAAACGTTAACAGGGTGATACAGCGCCAATCCGGCGAATGGAAACACCCGTCATGCCGGCGAAAGCCGGCATCCAGGGGGAATGTGGAGTAGAAATGACTCCCGGAATGGATTCCGGCCTACGCCGGAATGACGCAAGGCGAAGCCGACTTCGAATCGACTTCGTGATGCTCTTCGGCTTCGAGCCCTGGAATGTTTCGTTTGGAGCCCTTAGGCGGAAACCCTATGCCAAGAAAACCTAAGCAAGACAAAGTTGAAGAATTCGAGCAAGCGCTCAAGAACCCTACCGCGCAAGTTTACACACTTCGCCTGTTTGTCTCGGGCGCTTCGCAAAAATCGCTTCAGGCGATCGATAATCTCAAACGGCTGTGCGAGGAGAACTTTCCTGACCAGTACGAGCTTGAAGTCATCGATATCTGTCAACAGCCGGGGATTGCCGCCAAGGAGCAGCTCCTCGCCGTGCCGACCCTAATCAAAGATTTCCCGCTGCCAGTCCGGCGTTTGATCGGGAATTTGTCGAACACTAAAGATACGCTCAAGTATCTGGGCGTTTCGGGTGAGGAAGACATGACATGAGCGCGGAAGAGGAACTGAAACTGCTCCGCCAAGTGGCCGACCTGGAGTCGCAGTTGGCCGAAGCGCAAGCCGTGCTGCGGGCGATTTATAACCGCGAGGTCGATGCCGTGGTCGTGCACGGTGCGGACGGCGAGCAGGTCTTCACGCTGCAAGCCGCGGAGCGGCCTTATCGCGTCATGATGGAAACCATGAGCGAAGGAGCAGTCACCCTGTCTCAAGAGGGTACTGTGCTTCATTGCAACCGCGCGTTCGCGCAGTTGCTCGGCACGCCCTTGCAGGAGCTGATCGGTGCGTCCTTTACCGCCTGGGTGAAAGAAGAAGACCGGGCGAGCTACGCGGATTTCCTGCAAAATGCCACGGCGCCCCAGCGCAGAGATTTGATGCTCGTTAAAGCCGACGGCGGGGCGTTACCGGTACAACTGGCGTCGAGCCCGCTTGGTCTAGACGATTTGCCGCACGCGATCTGCGTCATTGTCTTGGACCTGACCGAGCAGCAGCGCCGCCTGGCGCTGGAAATCGAGCAGCAGGCGGCGCTGGCGCGCGAGCAGGCGCTGCGCCAGCGCCAGGAGGAATTGGAGCGACTGAACCAAGAGCTGGAGGACATCAATCGCGGCATGGTGACGCTGTATACGGAGCTCGACGAGAAAGCCAAGGAGCTGAGGCACGCCGATGAGATGAAGACGCGGTTTCTGTCCAATATGAGCCACGAACTGCGCACGCCGCTCAATTCGATTTTCGCCTTATCGAGTCTATTGCTCGACCGGGCTGACGGGGAGTTGACCAGTGAACAGGAGAAGCAGGTCGATTTCATCCGCAAGGAGGCCGCCTCGCTATCGGAGCTGGTCAACGACTTGTTGGATTCGGCCAAGATCCAGGCGGGCAAGGCAGAATTGCACCCATTGGAGTTCGAAGCGGCCAATTTGTTCAGCGCATTGCGCGGCATGCTGCGCGCGTTGTTGGTCAATGAATCGGTAAAGTTAGTATTCGAAGAGCCCGAGGGGGTGCCGTTATTGTATACCGACGAGGCCAAAGTATCGCAGATACTGCGCAACTTTATCTCCAATGCGCTGAAGTTCACCGAGCGCGGCGAGGTGCGGGTCAGTACGCGGTACGACGAAGACGGCGGCACGGTGACGTTTTCGGTTAACGATACCGGAGTGGGGATTGGGCCCCAGGACCAAGAGAGAATATTCGAAGAGTTTACTCAGTTGGAAAATCCCGCGCAGAGCCAGTTCAAAGGGACGGGATTGGGCTTACCGCTATGCCGCAAGTTGGCCGAGTTGTTGGGGGGGCGGATCGACCTGGAGAGCGAGCTGGGAGTGGGCTCGAAATTTTCTCTAACGTTGCCGTTGCGCTATCAGCCGGAGAGTAAAGCGCGCAATGGTGACGAGACTACCGCTGGATTGAGCGAAGCGTAAATGTAGATGTGAAGGATGAAAATACGGAACGAACGACGAGCCGGCGGCGCGCTACGTGGTGGCTGGTTTATTTAGGGCCGAAAACTGCATCACTTACGAAGCGCAAAACGGCGTCGAAGGCTTGCGCATGGCGCGCGAGATCAAACCTCAACTAGTGCTTCTGATCTCCATATGCCGGGTATGTCCGGGTACGACGTGCTCGATTCACTCAAAGCCGACTCGAAGATGCACAGGATACCCGTGGCTGTGGTTACCTCGGCAAGCCTCACCGACCAGCAACGACGCAATCTTGAATGCCAAACCTGCGCCATCATCGACAAAAGCACTGTTTCGCGCGAACGTATGCACCGGCTGCTGGACTTGGTGCTGCAACAAGCCGCGGGGAGGGGATGGCGGAACGGAGTGATGGAGTAAACAAACTGGAGTGTGGAGTGATGGAGTGTTGGGAGGACCCATTACTCCAATACTCCATCATTCCACCACTCCAATTCAGATAACATCATGACCGAGCCTCAAGCCCATACAATTCTAATCGTCGACGATAATGAAGCCGGGCGTTATG
>VBKY01000611.1 GCA_005879255.1 Deltaproteobacteria bacterium | reverse complement strand
ACATATGGGGCCGATTGCGCCGCGCGACGGAAGCGTCGCGCGCCGATTTACTGGCTTCGGATTGGAACCGAAAAGCCGTCGTCACAACCCTGATCAGCGACGTGGCCACCGCCTATTTCAGCCTCCTCGAGCTCGACATGGAATTGGAGATCGCAAAAAACACTTTAGCCACGCGAGCGGAATCGCTCCGTTTGATCCGGCTTCAACTGCAAGGCGGGGTGGGCACGCTTTTGGATGTGCGACAGGGAGAGCAGTTGGTTTACACTGCGGCTGTGTCCATACCGGACGCCGAGCGCCAAATCGAGCAAACCGAAAATCAAATCAGTTTTCTGCTCGGGCACAATCCAAGCTCTATATCGCGCACTCGTCTGTTAACAGATCAGCAGACGCCGCCCGAAGTACCTGCCGGCCTGCCGTCGAAGCTGTTGGAAAGACGCCCGGATATCCAGGCCGCGGAGCAAAACCTGATCGCGGCCAACGCCATCATCGGAGTGGCGAAGGCTGCCTATTTTCCGCAGATTACGCTGACCGGTGAGTTCGGTTATCAAAGCACGGCGCTGGCGAATTTGTTCTCCGGTTCAAGAAGAATATGGAGTTTCATTCCTCAAATTACCCAGCCGATCTTCGAAGGCGGACGGATCACCTCCGGCGTCGACTTGGCTGAAGCGCAGCAGCGTAGCGCGTTGGCGCAATACGAAGGGGCCGTTCAAGCAGGATTTCGCGACGTCTCGGATGCACTGGTCCAGTTCCAACGCATTAAAGAGATCCGTGCGCAGCGGGAATTGCTGGTCACCGCGTTGCAGGACCGAAAGCGCTTGGCTTACCTGAGATATCGCGGTGGAGTGGATACGATGCTCAATGCTCTCCAAGCGCTGAAGTGAGCCTGGCTCAAACCAGGCGTGACGAGTTATTGTCACTAGTTCAGCTCTACAAAGCTCTCGGGGGAGGATGGCAGGAATGAGATATTTGGCACGGATAAGTGCGACGGAGCAATTGCGTTATCGAAGAATTGACGAAGGGATGTGTAACGACGTTGTTTCTGTCTTTTTCATTGGCTTCTTTGCCCGGCTGCGCTCGGTGACGGCGCCGGCAGTGCTGGTGATTTGCTGCCGGGTTCCTCGGCCAAAGCCTGGACAACCATATTTTCGATGGCCTGATTCCTGCCCGTTGTCGTTGCTTTTTACAGTTGAGCAAACTCGGTTGCATTCGGAGGCCGATCTTGAATGAAGAAGCGATCCAGTTCTTAATTCAGCATGGGTATGCTCTACTTTTTGGGTGGGTGTTGGTTGAGCAGATAGGCTTGCCCATTCCTGCTATCCCATTGCTGCTTGCTGCCGGAGCGCTGGCAGGCTCGGGTAGGATGAATTTCACGCTCGCCATGGCCTTGGTGATCATCGCGGTCCTTGCGGCTGACATGTTCTGGTATTATCTCGGTCGCTACCGCGGCAGCCGAATATTGAAACTACTCTGCCGCATATCTCTCGAACCTGACGCCTGCGTCCGACGGACCGAAGATGTGTTCGTTCGACATGGCGCACTTTCATTACTGATCGCGAAATTTGTCCCCGGTTTGAACACCGCGGCGCCGGCGCTCGCAGGAATTTTTCGCATGCCGGTGCTACGTTTCATGGTGTTCGATGGCCTAGGGGCATTTTTCTGGGTCGCGACCTTCACAGGCCTGGGTTACCTGTTTAGTGACCAACTCGAGCAGATAGCAGCCTATCTCCTGCGTTGGGGCAGTTCGTTAGTGATAGTTCTAGTCGGAAGTTTGGCAGCTTACGTCCTGTGGAAGTATGTCCAGCGCAAGCGTTTTCTGCATCGCCTGCGAATTGCACGTATCAGTCCCAAAGAGCTAATGGCAAAACTCGGCGCCGGGAATGAGGTTATGATTGTGGACCTACGTCAGCCGCTCGATGTTGAGGCCCACCCCTATGTGATACCTGGCGCTCTTCGCATGGCTGTGGAAGAACTTGAAAAGCGTCACCAGGAAATTCCTCGCGATCGGGACATTGTCCTCTACTGCTCGTGACCCAATGAAGTGACAAGCGCCCGTGTGGCGCTGCTGCTGCAAAAAAAGGGAGTTACGAGAGTCCGTCCCCTTGATGGAGGGATTGATGCCTGGCTTGCGAATAAGTTTCCACTGGGAGCTCCTGATTCTGGCAACGAACCCGTTATGCAGCGAATGGCGATGTCGGTGGACCGAAAATCGACGGACGAAGGGATCACTATATAATGACGCTTCCTTTTGCCTTTCTAATTGGATTCTTTGCCGGGCTTCGGTCGCTAACCGCTCCCGCGGCAACAGCGTGGGCAGCGTATTTCGGTTGGACTACAGTGACAACAAAATTTGAGAAAGCGAAAGTAAAAAGCGATCTGAAATAGCGGGCAATCAGCCCTTTGAGAAAAGTGAAATGGCGGAGCAAGGAACCCTCTCATTCAAACAAACGGGCGATGCCACGCTTGAGGTGCATCTTACAGGAGCCTGGCGGTTGCGCGGCGGACTTCCATCCGCGGCATTAATCAAGCGCGAACTTGAATCAGCCCCGACTATGCGACACATCGGTTTCGAAGCCCGCGCGTTGACTTCGTGGGACAGTAGCGTTCTGGCTTTTCTGGTTGAAGTCTCCGAGTTGTGCCGCATCCGCGGCATCGATATGGATCGCGCGGGCTTGCCTTCCGGCTTGCGCAGGCTACTCGATCTGGCCGAAGCGGTGCCGGAAAAAAAAGGCGCGCGCAAAGAGACGTTTGAGACGCCTTTTCTTGAACGCATCGGCAACACTGCCATTGGTGCCGGCTCGTCTCTCGGAGAGATGCTGGCTTTTCTCGGAGACATGACGCTTATCTTTGTCCGGCTCTTCCGTATGAAGGTGCGATTCCGCGCTGTGGATCTCTTTCTCTTGATCCAACAGTCCGGCGCTCAAGCGCTCCCGATCGTCACATTGATCAGTTTTCTAGTAGGCGTAATTCTCGCGTTCGTCGGCGCGGTGCAACTCAAACAGTTCGGGGCGCAAATTTATGTGGCAGATCTGGTCGGTATCGCCATGATTCGCGAAATGGGCGCCATGATGACGGGCATCATTATGGCCGGCCGAACCGGCGCCGCATTTGCAGCTCAGCTTGGTACCATGAAGGTGACTCAGGAGATCGATGCCTTCACAACCATGGGTTTTTCGCCGCTAGAATTCCTTGTGCTGCCACGGGTGATCGCCCTCGTGCTGATGATGCCTTTGCTTTGTCTTTACGCGGATTTCGTCGGCGTCGTTCGCGGCGCCGCTATCGGCGTGGGCATGCTGGATCTTTCCTGGACCACCTATTTTCGCGAGACGTCGAACGCGATCGACCTGACGGACCTTTTTGGAGGGGTGTTCAAAAGTTCAGTCTACGGTGTGCTGATCGCCCTTGCTGGTTGCCTGCGTGGCATTCAATGCGGCAACAGCTCCTCCGCCGTCGGCGACGCCGCGACTTCCGCCGTGGTAACGGGAATTGTTGCCATCGTGGTTGCCTGCGGCATTTTTGCGGTGGTGTTTTACGTTCTGGGGATTTAACTTTGAATCAAGTATTTCCGATCATACATTATGTCCTCTCCCGCTGAAGAGACTCTGTCGCAATGTCATTCTGAGGCGAAGCCGAAGAATCTCGTCTTCGTAAAACCCTGAAAATGCGAGATGCTTCGCTTTGCTCAGCATGACACCAAGAGGTCGCGCGGATTACGACACAGTTCTCGAAGGGGGAGGATTGGAGGTGAGGGTGGTTCCGCACCGAGCGTACCGTCATCCTTTTCCTCTCCCGCTAAAGGAGGGCGAGTAGTGCTTGAGGATTGTCTCGCGCAGAAGAACTGAAAAAAAATTTCGCAGTGGGACTAATTGACGTGGCTGGAACGCCGTCGAACGGCAACAATGGCAAGGCCCACATCACTGTGAGCAATCTCACAATGGCGTACGGCAGTTTTGTATTGATGCGCGATTTAAAT
>VBKY01000590.1 GCA_005879255.1 Deltaproteobacteria bacterium | reverse complement strand
CCCCGGCGCCTCGGCCATGCATGGTGAGATCGCCGCGCGCGCCGGCGCCAGGTCCGGCTTTGGGTGCCGCGCTTGCCGCGGTGCGCCGCGTAAGCTCAGCCAGTTCGCCGACCGTGATTCCCGGCTTCAGGCTTTCAAGCACGCGATTGAAAATTTCTCGCTGAACTTTGATCAGCTCGGCCTGAATCGGATCGATAACTTCGACAAACACCGGCTGCACGCCTTGCGACCGATAACCGATCCATGAGGCTTCCAGCTCATTGATAATCACGTCACCCTGTTCGAGGAGGCGCATGCTCGGCCGCGTCAACGTGCGCTTGGGATTTTTACCGGATACCCAGAAACAATGAATCGGCAGCTCGGACCCATTGCGCGTCATCGCGTAGTGCACTGCGGCCCAGACTTCCCAGTCCTTCACGCCAACTTTGGCCGCCTCGATCTCCGCTTCAATCGCCAACTCGTTGATCTCCATCGACTTCGTGAGGACATGGACCTCTTCTTCGCTTTTGACGTAGCGCACTTCGTCGAGAATCGCCGTCGCGTCGATCAACTCCGCATGTGGAAAAGCTTCGCGGATTTGCTTCCACGTGCCGTAGAAAATCGTCCCCTCCGGCGTGCGCGTGCCCTCAACTTCACCGAGGCCGGAGATGCCAATGCGGCCGCGCTCGACGCTTAATTCTTTCAAGCGCTCGACGATCGCACGTCCGTAATTGCGCCGCGCCTCGCGGACATCGGTCACCCAGTCCTGCACCGTCGGCCAACGCGGCGCCGCCGAGGTGGCGATGGCGGTCACTTCGCCTTGCAACGGAAAAACCGCGGCGACATCCGGCTCGCCGCCGCCGCAATGCGTCAGATAACGTGTGTTGGCTTGGTAATCCGCCGAATGGCCACTGTTCTGCGGCGTAACGATGACGTCGAGATTATGCTGCCCCATCAACTCGCGCACTGCCCGCCAACGGCGGTCACGTTCGGCAAGCGAAAAACGCGGATAGGGATAAAGTTCAGCCACGGTAGAGTCTCCGACCGGCACTGTTAGTATCACCAAAAAGATTGGGAAGCTAGATTGAGAATGTGGGCGACCACAGATGTTGCCGCTCCGAATGTCAGCCAGCGTGCGTGGTACGAAAAAGAAGGATTTCTCCCAGAGTCTACCCTGAGCTTAGCCGAAGGGGTCGAAATGACGGTCTGATGTCATGCGCTCCTGTTTTGCGCAATCTTCGCGCCCACCGTGGTGAATGAATTGTCATTTCGAGCGCAGCGAAAAATCTTTCTTCCGTCCTTTCATTCGCCGCGCTTAAACATTCTTCACGATCAGCTTCAGTTCCCGTTTCCCCAAACGACGCGCGCCGTTCTCAGTCACCGTGACCGTATCGCCGAGACTGGCGCGGCCCTTGCCTTGAGCAGGACGAACTTGCGGTTTGAGAATAAAAGTCATGCCGGTCTGCAGCTCGATCTTTGAGAATCGTTCCAAGTCCTTATCTCCCAACAGCGCCGGTCCGTCGTCGCCCAGGCCGCGTGCGTGCATCACCGGATGATTCCACAGATATCTTCCCTTTCCCTGCTCCTCGACGGTTCGAGTGTAGACATCGAAGAGCGCGCCGAAGCTGACTCCCGGTTTCATTGCCTGAAGAATTGCGTCGAAGCAGGCGCGCGAGATATCGATCATTTTCTGATACTCGTCATCGGGCGCGCCGAGCACGACCGGGCATACTGCCTGCGCGGCGTAGCCGGCGTATTTCGCTTCGATCTCATCGATCAGCCGGTCACCTTTTTGGAGGCGATAATCGGTCGGAACAAAGGAGCTGTTGCTCAGCCCCGGGCCCGCGCTCAGAAAGAACAACGTCGGCAACTCGCCGCCGTTAGCGAGCATCGCATGCACCATAGCGCCATAGAGTTCTCTTTCGCTCACACCGGGATTGGCATTCTCGACCATCGCTTCGATGGTTTTTTCAACGATTGCCGCCGATCGTTCGAGCATCGAAACTTCCTCGGCGCTTTTCACAGCGCGGATCTCCTGCATCATCTCGGTGGCGTTGACGATCTTCGCTTGGGGAAAGGTGTCCTGAATGGATTTTACGGAAGAGTAAGGAATGATTCCTTCCGGCGCGCGAAATAGACCGGCGAGTCCCGAAATACCGATAGTGCCTTTCTGCAAGCCGAGCTCGTTGATCCGCTCGATCGCATTTTGTCCCCACCGGTTCCGCCCATCGCGCACGTCCGAAACCCATTTCTGCGCTTGTTTCCACCAAGCCGCACGGTTGAAAATGAAAGCCGTGACGTCACCTTCACGGGGAAACACAGTAAAGACTTCGGTGGCAAAACCGCCGATCGTCGTAAGATAACGTGAGTCACCCTGCAGCTGCTCCCATCGACCGGTATTGGCCGGCAGCAGTAAACAATCGATGCCGCGCCTGGCCATCTCGGCACGCACGATTTTGTAACGACGATCGCGCTCTTGAATGGATAGTTGTGGAATCATTTTCTCCCTCGATTGCTCGGGTTTTTTTTGAGCGTTTGGAACGATTGAAACTTTTGGAACTACTGGAACCAGAATGATCGTTCCAGCCGTTCCAATCGTTCGAAAGGTTTCAGCCGTTTAGGAAGCAAAACCTAGTGGCCCCCGCTCCTTTCGAACCGATGGCCGATCTGAATGCGATTGCCGAAAGGATCATAGCCGTAGACCGTGTGACCGCCTTGCTCGTGCCACGGGATCTTCGTCGGGTCCGGTCCCCAGTAGTATTCTTTACGATTGAATTTTTCCAGGATCTGCGGATAAACCTCGGGGTCGATGCGAAAATCGATATGCGGTCCTTTGACCGCGCGCGTGCTGCGCTCGGCCACTTGATCGACGCGGTGCAGAATCACTAGCTGTCCTGTGTTGGGGATGCTCAATGTAATCTGTTCGTCGCCCGGCACTTGTCTTTCTTCCGTTAGCCCGAACGTGTCGCGATACCAATTTTTCCCCTTTTCCAAATCCGTCACCTCCACGCGCACGTGGCTGATTCTTCTGAGCGGCACGATCCTCCCCTGCGGTTTGTCGCTGACCGGATCGCGGCGAATCGCAAGCTCCATCGTGTTGCCGTCGGGGTCGAGAACAAAAAGT
>VBKY01000589.1:511-3281 GCA_005879255.1 Deltaproteobacteria bacterium | reverse complement strand
GATGCGCATCATTTCCCTTCGCCTCCGAGTCGATAGTTGGGCGTCCAACACGCATATGTGGGAAATATCACCGTTAGCGCGATTAGACTTCACGCTTTGCAAAAACGGGTGCTGCGCAAATTATTCTGGATGGCTCCTCAGCCAGTCGATGTACTCTTCTACACCCCGCTTGGTGTCGTACTTCGGGCGGTAGCCCACGTCTTCCTTGATCCGGGTGATATCCATGTAAGCATTCGGTCGGTATCGGGGGTTACGCCCGGGCTGCAAACTTACCTGCGCATCGGGCACTGCCGCTTTCACTGCGTCGACAAACTCACAGTACATCGTCGGCGACTCGCCGCCGATGTTGTAGACTCGGTGGGATAATTTTTCGGCCATCTGGAGGCGTTGGATAGCCGTGGCGCAGTCCTTGACATAAAAAGCGCCGGTATCGTCCTCTTCATACGGCGCTCCACGTCGGACGCCGGTAAAATCGGTAGGCACCCCTTTCGCCGCCGCATGACAGATCCGACTGGTGGGGGCAGCCAGGCTGTGGTAAAGAGGCCCGAACGGACTTCCGATGCGCAACGCCACCACCTCGACATGCGTCCGGGAGGCGTAGTGCAGCCCGAGGATCTCCAGCGCTTTCTTGAAAGTCTCGGTGGGATTGCCGGAGTGTACGGGCAAGAGCGCTTCTTCGCGGAAAGGACCCTCGGGGAGGCTGGCATATACAGCTATGGAGCTGGCCAAGCTTACGCGCCTGACATCGAATAGCCTTGCAGCCTCGAGGATATTCAAAAATCCCATCACGTTGACTCGGTAATCCTCTGCGGCGGATAAAGCTCCCAGGCCGGGCACGGCGAGATGGACGATGCCGGTGACCTTGTGCCTTCGCACTAGATCGATCACGTCGTGGCCGGCTGTGACATCCAGCGTCTCGATAAATGCGCGTTTGCCGATCTCGCTTTTGATGAAATCAGGCTCCCGCCGCATCCGATACTGCGTGAGCACCACCTGCTCTCCCACATCCAGGAAGCGCCTGGCGGTGTGGAGGCCGATAAATCCCAGGCCACCGGTGATCAGAATCATGACGCCGCCTCCTCGACCGGCATTTCAACCTCTGGGCCGGCTTTTTGTCGTTGTTCAGCGTCGCATACGACTGTCGATAAGACTCAATTCACATGTTTGCTCAATTGCGCAAATCCGCAACTGTCACTGAAAAGCTGAAGCCAATGATACAGGCGCCAAAATTATCGCTAGAAGTGTCCGCTGCCGAATAATATTTTTCACGAACTATGGGGACGTTCCGGAAGGTCGCCTATAGCCCGTAGAACCTTCGCGGATTATCGTCCAGAATTTTGCGAGCAACGGATGCGGAAATTTCGCCTTTTTCGGCGCGCTGCTCGATGACGTCGAGGGCCTGGATCTCCGCGGACTGGTCCGCATGGCTATAGTCGGTGCCAATCATCAAGCTGTCCTCAGTCCCGTACTTTAGGATGTAAGGAAGATCGTCGTTGGTTTGGCATGCCACATAGAAGCGGTTGCGGCGGAACAAGTCTTCCTGGAAGTCGATCGGAAGGAACGTCCGCCGAAGTTTCTTTGCCACCAGATCGGCATAGAGATAAGGCACCCAGGAAGCGCCGGTTTCGATGAATCCCACTCTGAGTTTCGGAAACATGTCCGGGATGCCATGCTCCGCGAGCGCGCTGAACGCTGCGATAGCAATCATTCCTCCTCCCAGCCCGGATCCTTCCGCGGTGGCGGACTCGATGTTCCCCGTCGCATTGTGGATGCAGATGGGAAGGTCGAGACGGCTCGCCTCGTCGTAAACCGGGAAGAAGTAGGGATCGCTGGCCGCGC
Organism: Deltaproteobacteria bacterium; assembly: GCA_005879255.1. The sequence goes on along the minus strand of VBKY01000589.1, from coordinate 1,442 downwards.
GGTCGCCGCATTCGATACCCTTCTTGAACACGCCGCAGGCGCCGTGATCCTTCGCCCACCGCACCTCCTCTACCGCCTTGTCGATGTTGAGCAGCGGCAAAACCGCGACCCAGCGCAGCCGTCCCCGGCTCTTCTCCGTGGCTTTGGCGATCCAACGATTGTAAGACTTGCAAAGCGCCACGTCGATCTCCGGTCGAGCGGTGAAAGCGTGGAGGAAAAGGGTGGGGTAGAGCACCTGAACGTCGACGCGCAACTCGTCCATGTGGCGTATCCGGGCTTCCACGTCGAGGAGCTCCCGGGTCGCCTGAACCGTTCCCGTTCGCTTGTCATCGCGCCAGCGTCTGAGTCTGATCGTGCCATCGATGAGCCAGAGGCGGTGCGGCCGGGCATCGCCCGGCACCGTCGCGGCTCCCGGATCGAGTGTGACCGGCTTGAAGCGGCGTGCCCCATCGTCGAGGTATTCCCAGGTTGCTTCCGATTCGTCTATATGGGCATCGACGTCTATGCGAAACATGGTTCCTCCTACCGTGCTCATCGAGAATTGCCGCGGTGCTGATTTTCAAACAATTCTGAAGGCGCAATAAACTTCCAATCGTCGTTTATTGCACAGCAAGGGACCTGTCAAGGTGGGGTACGGGTTCTGACATACCAATCAGTACAATCTTCGACTCTACAACCCGAGAACTTCCTCGCGCTCTTCGATAAGTAAATCTCTTGTTCGCGGAACTAAGTGATCGATAGTCGAGCGATCAGCTCCGGCATCGGATGGGGTTAATGTTTGCTCAATTGCGCACGGGTGTTGCCTGTTCGAGAGGTTAGACACGGGTACGCCGAGCGGGCATCGTTCATACTAGCCGATCAGCATAGCGACGCTGGGTAGTGTTCAGTTAGCTCAAGATCTCTCACTTCGTTCGAGATGACAGATTAATTG
>VBKY01000589.1:0-501 GCA_005879255.1 Deltaproteobacteria bacterium | reverse complement strand
AAGCGAGGAATCTTTCTCGACCTGAAGATTCGTAGCGCACTGTAACTGAACCACTACCCGACGCTGTCCAAGCTTGACAGCAGCGTCTTCGGTTGCGTATGGGGAATGACAGCGGCTGATAAGAAAAACGATGAAACGAATAGTAAGTCTCTGGAAGGTGGATCGATGGCTATAGAAATCAAGTCGAAAATAGAAGATGTTCGTTGGCCCTCGGGAGTTCGGCTCCCGATTATGCTGACCTTCGAGCATCAGGCCGGAGAAGGAGCGCCGCTGTTCGCCGGCGAGCGGCCAAATTATATGGTCGGCGGTGCGATGCAATACGGCGCGCGGCGCGGCATCTGGAATATACTCGAGTTGCTCGATCAGTATCGCGTTAAGGCAACTTTTTTCGTGCTCGGTACGACTGCGGAGAAGTATCCCGAGACCGTTCAAGCGGCGGCCAAGGCCGGGCACGAAATAGCCGGCATGGGCTACGGCTTCGCATCCATTCGAACCGCGAGC
>VBKY01000588.1 GCA_005879255.1 Deltaproteobacteria bacterium | reverse complement strand
ACTGGCCGCTGCTGGTGGTCATGGGCTCCCTCGCGCCGTTGGCCGTCGCTGCAGCATGGAAAGGCAAGGACTGATGGACCGCCCCGACCTCGGTGCGCTGTTTCTCCAGTTCCTGGTGCTCTCGTTCCTGGCGATCGGCGGTGCCCCGACGGTGCTGCCGGACATTCACCGCTACGTGGTCGAGGTACACCATTGGATGACGAGCGCTCAGTTTGCCGAGCTCTACGCACTGGCGCAGGTGGCCCCCGGCCCCAACGCCATGTTCGTCACCCTCATAGGTTGGCGGGTGGCGGGGTGGACGGGTGCGGCCGCGACCACGCTCCCACTGCTCGTGCCAGCCGGCACCCTCACGCTGCTGGTCGGACACCTGCACGCGCGCCATCCCAACAGCGCGCTCGCTCTCGCCATCCGCCGCGGCTTGACGCCGATCACGATCGGGCTAATGCTCGCGAGCGGGTGGATATTGATGCGCGCAGTGGACCATGACTGGCGCGGTTACCTGCTCACGCTGGTCACGGTAGTGTTGGTCCTGCGCACTCCATGGAATCCGCTGTGGCTGCTCGCCGCTGGAGCACTGGCAGGCATAGTCGGGCTCGTCTGAGCACCCAAAGTCGCTGGATGGCCTGCTGCGTTCGCTATCCCGCTTCGTGAAGGTCGCCTCCGGGCTAGGCCGCTAGTGATAGACAACGGTTGCCCGTTTCCACGTTCCCGGAATTCCGGAAACATGGGAGTTCGTCGGTGAGGTGAGGCAAGTCAATACTCAGATTCCCGATCCTGACCGATCGGTACATGGCTAAGCGATCGTTTACCGCGTGATTTGTTTAAAAAGCGCCCGGAACCAAGAACCGATTCGCAAGATCAAAGAAGAGGCGCCGCAAGGCTAAAAAGACTCCGGCGTTCGAAAAGTCTGAGAAGACGTCGTTCCAGAGGAAACGCTTTTGAGTGGATTTTTCCCGGGAAGGAAGTCCTCGAGGATGTAGAAATGTATACGGACTGGCGGCCTGAAATCATGAGCATGTATAAACGGCTGGCCCACGAAGCGCCGAAGTAGTTGGATCGTGTTGCCAATAACCGTTGGCAACGCTGACCAAGAAGGTTAGAACTCAGACTTTCTTGATCGATGTACACATTTCGGACTTCGCCAATTCAGAGTCCAGACTCAGGCCAGACCCCGTAGCCTCCGCCCCCCGTAGCCTCCGCCCCCGAAATTCTCAATTGCGCAAATCCGCAACAATTGGCGCGTCAAGAAGAGCGCACGGGAATAGGGTGAGCCAAACCCTTTTTGCTCTTTTGTTGTTTCGCGAATAGGTCAATCAGTTTGCTTGACACCGAACGCTTGCTTTTGAATTATTTTTTGTGCCTTGAGGCTGCGCTCCAGTAGACGCGTCTCTCCCAAGTGCTCCGCACACGCGGTGAATGCCTCGGTGGGGCCGCGCCATCGCAGCTCGTCCACATCACGGAACAGGGGCGCGTCAGTCCTGAGCGTTGCCAGATCCTTGAAGAGTAACGCCAGCTCGCGGCTGTCTCCCAGTACGGCAGGTGGAAAGCCCTCTATGATGCCGTGTCGATTCAGGAGCCGTGCCGCCGTGATCGGACCGATCCCCAGAATGCCTGGATATCCGTCTGCGGCGTCGCCGACGAGAGCGAGGAAGTCGGGAATCAAGACAGGCTCCACCCCGAACTTCTCGCGAACTCCTTCTGCATTGCGGATCTTCTGACTTCTGCGGTCAACCTGCACTACCCGGTCGCCGCGCACGCACTGCGCCAGGTCCTTGTCGGGTGTCCCGATGCAGACTTTCTCTACGCCCTCATTTACGAAAGCGATCTGCGCCGCGGAGGCAAGCGCGTCGTCAGCCTCCAGCTCGGTCATGGGCCATAGAGCCACACCCATAGCGGTGAGTGCGTCTTCGAGCGGTTGGAATTGCGCGAGCAGTGCGCGCTCGATGCCATCCCCTGTCTTGTAGCCAGACCAGATACGATTGCGGAAGGACTCGATGACGTGATCAGTCGCCACACCAACGTGAGTCGCTCCCGTCTCGATCATCTGCAAGACTGTGTGCAGGACGCCGATCACGGCGCCGAACGGCCGGTCCTCGCCTTTGTTGAAGCGGCGAAGGCCGTAGAAGTGGCGGAACAGCTCGTACGTGCCGTCTATGAGATGAACGATCATGCGTTTGTCGCCGCAGCCTCCTCGACATATCAGTGTTGCAGCGCGGTCAGACTTTTACAACTCGACTTTCGTTCTTTGTCGGAGCACGGCATCGGTATCCGTCGAACTGGGGGGGGTAACTCAGGGTGACCCTAACCCCAATGAATCCTAAACCCAAAGTGATCGCTTCCTCCAGAGCGGCTTGACTGACGTGAGAATTTGCTTTTGAGTTCCCCCGTCGCTTGATAAGAAGAATAGGGCGGCATGAAAGACGTCGAACAAGAGCTTATAAGGACAGCGCTACCCTATTGGGAAGCTGAAGCTACGATCGTTCGGCGATTTTTCAAGAGCAAACCGACGCGGGAGGATCATATTTTTTGGCTCAAGGCGCAGCTGTGGAAAGAGCTCCATCCGGTCGACGGGTATTTCACCGGGCTGCAGAAGGAACTGAACAATCTCGTAGCGAGTTTTCCTGAGATCGACAAGACCATCGTCGCTTCTCGAACAGCTCACGCAGGAGTTCAATCACTACGTGCTCATGGCTGACATTCTCGAATATCTTCTGGGCCATCCGGTTTCCGCGGAGGATACTTTTCAACTCCCGCAGGAGAAAAAACTCGGTAATATACGCAGAGCTTACGCGAACTCGGGCTCGGCTGTCGATAAAGCCGCTGTGCTGGTCACCGAAGGCAGCGGCGCTCGGATGTTTCGCGAAGGAAGAAAGCTAAAAGGCCGCCGGCTCGAAAGAATGATCGCAAGCGCGATGGAAGTCGTCTATCAGGACGAGAAGAACCACTATAAAGAAGCCGCAAGGGAAGCGGCAGGCGCAGTCCAGAACAAGCAGGACTTGGCGCGAATGAAAAAGGCGGTGCATGAAGTGAGCCGCCAACGAGTTTACATGCGCAATGAGATGTTCAAGGAACCCCTGACGAGCGACGAAATCAAAAGCTGCCTGGCATCTCAGATGCCTCGAATAATTGACTAACTCGTCACGCTCTTAGGGATTCGATTTTGAGTTAGGCAAGTTGAGTAAGGCTGATACCCAGTACACAAAATGGGCAAAAATCAGAAAGTTCCAAAGCAGGCGGTTTCGGATTTTGTTTCGCCGACGTCTTGGCGCGATAGACTTTCTTGCAGTCGTTTTGATCAACATTGGGTGAGTTAGAATCTAAACATGTTGAAACCGATCGCCGTTCTCGGTCTGATCCTTGGACTGTTGACCCATCCCCTTTCGGCTGGTGCCGCCGCCGCGCCCAAGATTGTCCTCGCCCACGGCGCGCTCAACGCACGCATCGCACCCCTATGGATCGCCCACGAACAAAAATTTTTCGCTAAATACGGCGTCGACTCGACGGTCATTCTCGTGCGCCAGATTCAAATCATGGTCAGCGGTCTTGGCACCGGCGAAATCGACATCGCCTTGACCTCAGGAAGCACGCTGCTCGGCGCGGCCGCCGGCGGGCTCGACGCCAAAATGGTCGCCGCCCTTAACGCCAAAGTCACCTACGATTTAGTCGCCGCGCCGGCGATAAAAATCATCAAGGATTTGCGCGGCAAGCGTTTCGGCATTCAAGCCTTCGGCGGCGGACTTTGGATGGGCGCGATGCTCGGACTGGAATCTTTAGGCCTCGATCCGCAGCGCGATAATATCAACGTCCTTCA
>VBKY01000603.1:3173-4386 GCA_005879255.1 Deltaproteobacteria bacterium | reverse complement strand
ATTGTCTTAAGTGCACGAGAGTAAAACTGCTTGATCGATTTCTCGAAGCCGGCATCAAGGCTGAAGCAACGCAGTGGTCGCCGCAAGGAATATCAGTTCTCTCCGGCCCCGCCGTCGACAAACTCCCCGGTTTTGCGGAAGGTTATTTTCAGATACAAGGAGAGGCGTCTCAGCTGGTAACGTACATAGTGTCGCCTTTATCCGGTGAGCGAATCCTCGACGCCTGCGCCGCGCCGGGAGGTAAAAGCACGCACCTCGGCGAGTTCATGAAGGACGAGGGCGAGCTAGTCGCGATCGACATTTCCGCGCGCGGAATTGCCAAGATCCGTGAAAATGCGGCCCGCTTGGGGCTTAAATCGTTGCGCGTTCTAAGCGCCGATGCCAGCGCCGAACTCGCCGATAAAGTCCGAGGACCATACGACCGTGTCTTGGTGGACGCTCCCTGCAGCGGCCTGGGCACGTTGCGCGGTCACCCAGAGATCAAATGGCATCGCGATGAAAATGACATTCGCCGCCTGAGCCGCTTGCAGTCGAAGATTCTCAGCCGAGTCGCAGCATATCTCAAGCCGGGCGGCGTGCTCGTCTATGCAACCTGCACTCTCTCGCCGGAAGAAAACGAAGAGATCGTGGAATCGTTTCTGGCACACCACAACGAGTTTGAGTTGGAAGATGCAGCGCGGTATCTTCCCGGACAGGCGACACACATGGTGCGGGAAAAATATTTTGTCGCCTTACCGCATCGCGATAATACCGACGGCTTTTTCGCCGCGCGCATGCGAAAGGTTTGTTAGATGCAATCAATCAAGATCGCCCCGTCGATTCTATCCGCAGACTTCAGTTGCCTAAAGGATGAAATCCAGGCGGTTGAAGCTGCCGGGGCGGATTGGCTCCATGTCGACGTCATGGACGGTCACTTTGTGCCAAACATCACCATCGGCCCCGTGGTGGTCGAATGGGTGCGTAAAGTCACCGCGATCCCCGTCGACGTTCATCTGATGATCACCGACCCTGATAAATACGCGCCGGAATTCATCAAGGCCGGCGCGGATTGGGTTTCAATCCACCCCGACACTTGCGTGAATCCGAATGCCACCCTGAAAAGAATTCGTGAGCTCGGCGCCAAGGCGTCCATCGCCGTCAATCCCGATGTTCCCTTGAGCAAAGTTGAACGCTGCTTTTCCGACATCGACATGGTGCTGATGATGACAGTCTT